>NZ_BCUY01000254.1 GCF_001591465.1 Cytobacillus firmus NBRC 15306 | reverse complement strand
TTCTTGTAGTTTTACAATTTGCTTTTTAAGATCCGAAATTTCTTCTAGTAATCTCTCAATCTTAGTTTGATCATCAATGCCTTCCTCAAAGGCTGTACCTTCCCATCTGTATGCTTCTATAAATCTATAAACCTCTTCCTCCAAAACTTCGTATACTCCACCGTTTTCAATGCTTTTAATATTCCCCTCACTTATCCAATGACTTACCAATTCTGTGTCACATTTGAAACCATACGAGTGTAACACGGCTGTTGTTTCTTTTAGGTTGAACGTATTCATGATTGTTGAATCCTCCTGATTTAATGATGTTTTTTCAAGCCTTTGCTGCTTATTAAGGGGACCATCAAATCCTTAAGTCAGCCCCTTAAACATAAGCCTTCTTAATTTACTATAAATACTATAAAACTGAATACAGTTATCTAGGATTTAAAGAAACAAAAAAACGGATGACTTTACATTGAATACTGTAAAGTCATCCGTTTTGGCTGGTTAAGATAATTCCG
>NZ_BCUY01000253.1 GCF_001591465.1 Cytobacillus firmus NBRC 15306 | reverse complement strand
CCTAGTTCCTCAGTCAATTTACTACGGAATGTTGAACCAGCACGAAGTTCGGCTTCCATCCCTTTGAGGATTCGAGGATAACTAAAGCGTCCATCCTTTACAAGACGAGCGATTACCAGCGCATCTTTACGGTCATGTTTGGTTGGCAGATTGTCATCCAACTCTTTTGACCGTTTGACATGCATGGGATTCGTCATGACTAAGGGAATGCCTCGTTCTTCTAGGAAGTAGGCTAAATTTAGCCAGTAATGGCCAGTAGGTTCAATCCCTACTATGACTTCTGTTTTTTCGTTTTCTTTCATAGCTGCCAGAACACGTTGATAGAAATGCTCGAAACCATCACCAGATTGAGAAACAGAGAATGATTTTTGGATCACACGACCGCGGTCATCTACAAAGCATGCATAATGTGTACGCTTTGCAATATCGATTCCCACAACTAGAGTTTTTTCGGTGACTTGATTTATTTTCTGATTTTGTTTAAAATCCATTTTGGAGTCCTCCTTGGTTAACTAAGTTAGGGGTCAATTCGTGGAGATTTGACACCCCGTATCATACCAAGA
>NZ_BCUY01000252.1 GCF_001591465.1 Cytobacillus firmus NBRC 15306 | reverse complement strand
GGGATTAATCCTCAAACTTTCATACTAGAAAAATGAGAGAAATGAGAAGCAAATAGATCAAGGAAGCGACCGAACGAGCACCGGAGCGTACTGAGGTACGTGAGGAGCACAGTGAGAGAGCTGACGCAGAGATATGCAGCTTATCATTTTTCGAATCCTATTATGTGGGCCTATAGCTCAGCTGGTTAGAGCGCACGCCTGATAAGCGTGAGGTCGATGGTTCGAGTCCATTTAGGCCCACCATCTCATATAATGGGGCCTTAGCTCAGCTGGGAGAGCGCCTGCTTTGCACGCAGGAGGTCAGCGGTTCGATCCCGCTAGGCTCCACCAACCGTAACGATATGATTCGTTATTTTTTGTTCCTTGAAAACTAGATAATGTTATTGAAGAAGCAATAACCGAGTAATCGCCATCTTAGTTTTTTCTCTTATTTTTGTTTTAAAACGAAGTAAGAGCACAAACCTGAGGGCAATGAGAAGCAAGAAGATCAAGGAAGCGACCGAACGAGCACCGGAGCGTACGAGGGTACGTGAGGAGCACAGTGACGGAGCTGACGAAGAGATTCGCCGCTTATCATT
>NZ_BCUY01000251.1 GCF_001591465.1 Cytobacillus firmus NBRC 15306 | reverse complement strand
ATCATTTAGGACAAAACTATATGAACCTCTGGGGATTGAAGTCATTTCTTCAAGGTCTTTTATAATACGATCAAATAATTTTTTATCTGGTTTGGCGTTTGGATCGGCCATAAACAATTGAATATTAATGAAGAGGTTTTCGGCCGAGAATGAATTGTCCTTAAAAGCCTTTCTGAGGTTTTCAGCACTTTCATCAGGATTTTTCATGAAAAGTTCGTATACAGGCTGGATAGATGTCTCACTGGCTATTGAAATAAAATAATAAGGGGTTGAGAAGCCATGCCCACCAACATTTTGAATGGATTCCTTCGTTCTGCCAGTAATTTTACCTTCTGCTGCAAGTGAATCATAGTAGTTATCGAGTTGATTAAATTCTTCTTTGAAGATCATGCCATACAACCCGCCTTTAATGGCATTCTCGACCTGGAATTCGTCCGCCCATATCCTTTCCGTCATTACTTTCCTTTCCAGTTCATCTATTGGTACTACAGCATAGGTGTAGAAATGCGGTTCGCCTTTTGATTCTACAAACACAGTGGCCCCATCCTTTGCACCAACCACATTATGCACAGTTACGTCTGTCATATATTTCTCTTTG
>NZ_BCUY01000250.1 GCF_001591465.1 Cytobacillus firmus NBRC 15306 | reverse complement strand
CTTGAATACATCAAAAGAGAGCTCCATAGGAACTCTCTCTGACTTTATGAATTGTAGGTGTATCTAAAGATTTTACCAATCGGTCTTCCTTATATGCTTATCCATTAATATTGCAAATAAATAAGAAGGGGCTTGAAATTTCTGAAGTTGAACTGTATTTTCCAGAGGGACCAGTTTTAAAGCTTTTGCAAATTCATTTTTAGAAATTGAACGCTCTGTTGTATTCAAGTAAACATAATTGCCTTCTACTGAATAAGTAAACTCTTTACCTCTAATCTGTTTAAAAGTATCCCCTTCGCATTGTTTGATTCTTTCCCATATTTTATCTATCAACATCTATTTCCCCTATGAATCGTTTTTGAGAAGAGCATATTGTCCTCGCGATATTCTTTTTAATACTCGATACTCTTCTGGAACTTTGGAAGAATGGTTTCCGCCATGTGCAGTAGAAACCATATCTGCCAGAACAGTTCCGAAATCTTTCCAAACATCACCGTGCTTCTTTCGAATGTAATTTTCCATTTCTCTTATTGTAATAGGCTTTCTGAGATGTTCAAAAGCTTGAATGATAGCTTCGTATTGAGTTAACATTAATTATCCTCCT
>NZ_BCUY01000249.1 GCF_001591465.1 Cytobacillus firmus NBRC 15306 | reverse complement strand
TCAAACCGTTATTCCGTTCCACTTGGGACTTATCAAACAAATTCTGAAAATCTTGTTTTGATTGAAGTTAAAGGTAGAGAACAACAGACGCTCGTGATTCGAAAACAAGCAGAAGGTGAAATCATCGCCGAGCATGACATCAGTGTAGAGAAAGGAAAGCTAATTCAAAATCGCAATCATACACGTGATCGATCAAAAGGAATTGAAGAGTTTAAACAACGTTTGATTTCCTCTTTTGAAGATCAGAAACAGGCAGCTGCATATTTTGATAAGATCAGTAAAGAATACCCAAGATATCGACGGGATCAGTTCGCAATCATTCAGCAGGTGGTTCAAAAATATCCAGCGTTTATTGACTCGGTTATGACCAAGTGTATGACAGAAAAATTGGTTAGTGCCAACGATTTTCGTGACATTGCACATCACCTGTATACATCAAATCAACAGCCAGTACAGGAGATAGAATCCCTTTCTGCCAAGCCAGCAAAACATTCTAGTATCAAGGCTTCTACTCGATCCCTAAATACGTATACTAGCATTTTAGGGGGGCGAGCATAATGCATAAAACAGTGAATGAACTGCAGGATCAATTTCGTCAGTTACGATTA
>NZ_BCUY01000248.1 GCF_001591465.1 Cytobacillus firmus NBRC 15306 | reverse complement strand
AAAAGGCTCTGCAGACTCCAGAACAGCCTACGGAGCACCTGCAACACCGATCTCAGTATGTATACCGTTTACTGTCTGTATACCCGTCAGGCGACCACCGAAGCTATTCCGGATTCAGATGTCTTTTAATCTACCAACTCATGGTCACACTACCACTGGTATGTATATCTTTAAAGTAAAACACGCCCTTATAGGAGGTTTAGGTGCTTTGTGGCAGAAGATAGGTCCAAAAACTGCCGAAACGGACCTCAGCGTGTCTTATATGGACGAGAGAAACATCCGGTGGGACCACAGAGAGAAAAGTGTGACCCCTTTATGGGAGTAATCAACACCTCACTATCAAAACCGAACTTCTTTGTTTTTATATGTTTAAAATAATCAAAACACTCTTCCTCCAATACTTTAGCAGATAAAACAGAAATATCCTTATACATTTTTGAATTTTCTTAGATATAAGCATCTAGTATTTTTACGGTAGATTAATGGTTTAGAATTACCATAAGGGCATTTATATTCATCAATTCGATCTAATTTATAACTCATTTAACACCTCCATTGATTTTTATAATTTACATAAAAATACAATAAAAATGCTGATTGACTTTGGCAGAAAAATGGCTTAAGTCACA
>NZ_BCUY01000247.1 GCF_001591465.1 Cytobacillus firmus NBRC 15306 | reverse complement strand
CAATGGTCAGCTCTTCGATATTTGCCGGGTCATAGACTACATCAACCTGTCGACCCATGAAGGCCAAACCCACCTCATATTTTTGATCCATAAAACTGATACACCCTGATTTATCCACTTTTCTTGTTTCACAGTGTAGGAACGCATTGCTCAATGCATCCTGATCGATAAAACGAATCGATTTCTTATCCGAACGAAAGGCGGTTTCTGGGCTAATTTTCTCCCCAAGCGCAGAGTGTGGTTTATTCTGATAACACTCTGTTAGCCACACTTGAAAGAGCTCATTTAATCGATCTAAGGTATTGGGTTTCTCAAGAACAGCTTCACTAATGAATGAATCTATGACTCTATTAAACCTTTCAATTTTGCCTTTCGATTCGGCAGAATACGGTTTTGTGTAGATAAGACGACTGCCTATTTTTGAACAGGTTCGTGACATCCATTTGGTTCGATATTGTTTTCCATTATCAAAATAAACAGCTTCTGGAACACCGTATTTTTGGATAGCCTGGCGGAATGCATCCTCAATAATTCTTGAATCTAGTGTAGGGTAGAAGGCCGCATGAACCACAAACCTAGTGGCATCGTCGATAAAGGCGACAAGATAGACTTGCTTCTTGACCCCATTTGGACCAATAGGTAAGTAAGGGC
>NZ_BCUY01000246.1 GCF_001591465.1 Cytobacillus firmus NBRC 15306 | reverse complement strand
AATATTATTAGTCAGCTCATTTAAAATAATTTTTTTCTTTGCCTGAGGTAAATGGCAGCTTAAAATTAGCAAATCAACTAGGTCAGGTTGTTCCTCAGCAATTTCCTGTAAGTAATCCCTGCCAAACTCTTTCATAACAGGTAGCAAACTGCTCATTTTTAATGGAAATCCACATCAATTCTCTTTTTATTTGTTTGAGTTTGTTTAGGCATGATAACTTCTAGTACACCATCCTTATAAGAAGCCTTTATACCTTCCTCAGAAACAGGAGTTGGTAGTGTAATAGCTCTGTGAAAGCTACCTGTGTATCTTTCTCTCCTATGCATATTCTCTTCTTTAATCTCATTAGTTCTGTTAATTGAGCCACTAATTCTCAATACATTATTTTCAATATCAATGTTTACATCTTCTTTACTCTGTAAGCCTGGAATGTCACAAGTTGCTACTACCTCTTTATCTGTTTCATGAACATCCACTCTTATATTCCCCAATTGATTCATTTCATTGTCTAAATGAAAAGGGAAATCATTGAATAATCTGTCAAAATCTCTCCTAATGTTAGTTAATTGTCTAAATGGATCATAAGGTATCAATGCCATTTGTATCATCTCCTTAGTTATTTATTTTTAACAAATATATTTTTTACATTTACGATGTAATTATTCATTTAAGGGATAA
>NZ_BCUY01000245.1 GCF_001591465.1 Cytobacillus firmus NBRC 15306 | reverse complement strand
GCTTGCAGGAATCGACAAGACGAGCAATCAATTATCTATCCTTAAAGATCAGGTAAATCAAGTTCAGGTATCCATCCAGGAGCTGGTGTCTCTTGAAGATGCTTTTAAAGGGCAGGGCGGCCAGGCTATACGTGCGTTTTACCAGGAATGCCACCAGCCTTTTCTGCAATTCCTTGAATCCTGGATTGGCGAGTATCAATCCTATTTAAAAAGTTTCATAGGTTCATTGCGGGATCTTGAACCCTCCCCTTCAGGCTTTATCCGCCAGGAATTCATGGAGCATGAGCTCAAACAGGGGCTGAGAAGCACCCTGCAAATTACCGCAGATCTAACACAGGAAGCAAATGAGATTATGAAGTCCGTAAGCGATATTGTTGTGCTTCCGCGGCTGGAGGATGGCCGTTTTATCCAGGCATCAAAGCGAGCCGAGGATTCAAGCCGAGAAACAGTTGAGAAACTGGAGGACTTCGACCATCGGGAAACGGCTGCATTGGAGCCTCTCCTGCAAGATCTATCCCTCATGAACCAGTACATCCAAAAAATGGCGGGCATGTTCCAAAGCGGAAGCTTATCTCTGGCCCAATATCAGCCTAAATCTCTCAACTGGAAGGATTTCCACGAGGATATATCGAATCCCAACCCAGAGAGTGAGCAAAGTATTCTTCAGGATATAGCTGAAGGTGC
>NZ_BCUY01000244.1 GCF_001591465.1 Cytobacillus firmus NBRC 15306 | reverse complement strand
GAAAAAGCTGAATTAGAAGATCAATTGGGAATCATGCCATTTTAGACAATTCAGCTATAGGAGAATGGATTTCATGAGAGTAATTACCCTTTGTACAAAAGAAGGAAAGACTCGGTACATGTTATTAGATAATGACAATGAGCCAGTCCAGCCCGTTTTACAGTATTTAAAGTTTAAGGACAACAGTGGATCCTCACGTAATACCTTACGGTCATTCTCATATCATTTAAAGCATTTCTTTGAATTCTTAGAACAAATAAACAAGGATTATCGTGATATTGGAATAGATGAAATGGCGGATTTTATGCGATGGTTACAAAACCCGCACCAGGATGTAAAGGTGACTCCTCTCTTCCCTAAACAGCCAATTAGAAAGGCAAAGACAGTAAATATCATCATCAATACTGTTCTTGGATTTTATGACTACCTAATGAGACATGAGGACTATAGTATTCAGCTAACAGAACGTTTAAAGAAACAAGTATCTGGATCCCGCAAGGGGTTTAAAAGTTTTCTGCACCATATAAACAAAAATAAATCCTTCACCTCTCATATTTTGAAGTTAAAAGTGCCAAAACAGCAGCCGAAAACACTCTCGAAAGATCAAATTGCATTAATTATGAATGCTTGTGTAAATATACGGGATCAATTTTTAATACAGCTACTTTGGGAAAGCTCTATGCGTATTGGTGAAGCACTTACT
>NZ_BCUY01000243.1 GCF_001591465.1 Cytobacillus firmus NBRC 15306 | reverse complement strand
ATACAAAGAAACTAACGACAGAGTCATTCTTAAAATTATTGTTATTTGCCCAACTTGAAGAAATAGAAAGTCTGCATGCTCTGAGTGATTGTCTTTTCGATGATCAACTGCAAAAGGGTATTGATCTTGATTCGATTAGTATTTCGCAGCTTTCACGGCGCTTAAATGGTATGAATCCAGATCTTTTTCAAGTTCTTTTCCTTGATTTAGTTTCACAAATTCATGCCAAAACACACTATACGAAACTCGTAATGCCATTAAAAATCATCGATTCAAGTACATTACCACTAAACTTGACGAACCATAGATGGGCACAATTCCGCAAAACAAAGGCAGGAGTGAAACTACATCTTCGTCTTGTATTTATGGAAAAAGGTACTTCTTACCCAGAAAAAGCCGTTATGACAACGGCAAAAGTACATGACCGTGGTCAGCTTGAAATAATGGTAGATGACAAAGAATGCATGTATGTGTTCGACCGTGGTTACTTAGATTACGAACGTTTTGATCGCATGACCGATGATGGCTACTTTTTCCTTTCAAGACTACGGAAAAACGCAGTCATACGGGAAGTTTACAACTTTAAGCTACACGGAGACACATCTGTTTTATCAGACCAAATGGTCTTAATCGGTACCACACAAAACCGAGCTGAAAATTATTTTCGCCTGATAAAGGTCTTGGATTCAAAGGGAAATGAACTCCATTTAA
>NZ_BCUY01000242.1 GCF_001591465.1 Cytobacillus firmus NBRC 15306 | reverse complement strand
TTAGAAATGTTATTCCTTTAAGGCCCAGATTGCAGAACAAAATTAAAAAGCGCCCTTTAATCAAAATGATAACATGTTAATATTTTACAAGCTAGATACATGTTACAAAACTCGTGATTTTCTGGACAATAATATTTTAAAAATTCAAATGTAAATAATTTTAAAGCATGCTACATTCAAAATGTACCAAACAAATATAAATGAAGAAGGGAAGAGAGAATCTATGAAATTTAAAGTCGAAACACTTCCAAACTATCGCATCGCTTATGTACGACGAGTTGGCTCATATGGTTCTGCAAATATTGAAGTAATGGAGAAGTTAAAAAAATGGGCTAAAGAAAAAAATCTTTTTGAATCGTCAATCATTTTTGCAGTCCCGCAAGATAACCCTGAGACAACACTACCTGAAAACTGTCGATATGATGCTTGTATTGTGCTTTCAAATGATTATCAAATGGATGATTCAATTTATGAAGGTGAAATTTCTGGTGGTAAATACCTTGTTTACGAAATCAAACATACTGCGGAAGATATCCAAAAAGCATATGCAGAAATTTTTACAGCTGTACAAAGTACTGGATATCAAATTGATAACAAGCCTATTTTGGAAAGATACACTTATGATATGGTAAATAACCATTATTGCGAAATTTGTGTCCCAATAAAACCATGACTTTCCGGGTGTCTAAAATTACTGAATTTTACAAACGAAAATATAAATCTATTTAATAACATCAGTTT
>NZ_BCUY01000241.1 GCF_001591465.1 Cytobacillus firmus NBRC 15306 | reverse complement strand
GCGGGTGATGAACGCAACGTGGTGCTGACCCTGAGCCGTATTTGGTATAGCGCGGTGACCGGCAAAATTGCGCCGAAAGATGTGGCGGCGGATTGGGCCATGGAACGTCTGCCGGCGCAGTATCAGCCGGTGATTCTGGAAGCGCGTCAGGCGTATCTGGGCCAGGAAGAAGATCGTCTGGCCAGCCGTGCGGATCAGCTGGAAGAATTTGTGCATTACGTGAAAGGCGAAATTACCAAAGTGGTGGGTAAATAATAACTGTCAGACCAAGTTTACTCATATATACTTTAGATTGATTTAAAACTTCATTTTTAATTTAAAAGGATCTAGGTGAAGATCCTTTTTGATAATCTCATGACCAAAATCCCTTAACGTGAGTTTTCGTTCCACTGAGCGTCAGACCCCGTAGAAAAGATCAAAGGATCTTCTTGAGATCCTTTTTTTCTGCGCGTAATCTGCTGCTTGCAAACAAAAAAACCACCGCTACCAGCGGTGGTTTGTTTGCCGGATCAAGAGCTACCAACTCTTTTTCCGAAGGTAACTGGCTTCAGCAGAGCGCAGATACCAAATACTGTTCTTCTAGTGTAGCCGTAGTTAGGCCACCACTTCAAGAACTCTGTAGCACCGCCTACATACCTCGCTCTGCTAATCCTGTTACCAGTGGCTGCTGCCAGTGGCGATAAGTCGTGTCTTACCGGGTTGGACTCAAGACGATAGTTACCGGATAAGGCGCAGCGGTCGGG
>NZ_BCUY01000240.1 GCF_001591465.1 Cytobacillus firmus NBRC 15306 | reverse complement strand
TAATTAAAGGTGGCTCCATCCATTTGGAAATTTTTTACAATTAGACCTGTGTGACAACGACAATTAGCTTATTAAGGGATAGCTTTGCCTTCAATTTTTCGAAGCCAGATGTGTGCTGGTTTCCATAAGGCTGCCCTTAAATAACGGCTTATTTGTAAGGTTTTTCGCTTACTTTTTGTTTCAATTTGTGCTAGAACATGTAAGCAAAATACAATCAGCGCAATAAAAACTTGATTCTGAATGGCCCAGTCACTTTGTCCGTAGAATTTCTTTATGTTGAGATGTTGCTTAATCCATTTAAAAAATAACTCAATCGCCCAACGAGATTTATACATTTCAGAAATTTCTTCGGCACTCAAATCAAAGCGATTCGTGATTAAGTGAAGTAGGTTCCCTTTTGAATCCATGACTTTTAAAAGGCGAAAGTAGTTTTCAGCTCGATTTTGAATCGTACCGATGATCACCATTTGATCCGACAAAACAGTCGTTCCTTCTGGGAGTTTAAAATCACAAACTTCCCTGATGACGGCATTTTTTCGCAATCTGGTGAGGAAAAAGAAACCATCATCGGTCATTCGATCAAAGCGTTCGTAGTCTAAGTATCCACGGTCAAACACATACATGCATTCTTTGTCATCCACCATGATTTCAAGCTGATTGCGATCATGTTCCTTTGCCGTTGTCATGATCGCTTTTTCAGGATAGGAAATCCCTTTTTCCATAAACACAAGGCGTAGATGCAGTTTCACACCGGCCTTTGTTTTGCGGAATTTAGCCCAACGATGATT
>NZ_BCUY01000239.1 GCF_001591465.1 Cytobacillus firmus NBRC 15306 | reverse complement strand
AAGAAAAGGACAAGTACGTATTTTATTAAGTGTAATGATTTGATTCTGAATTTAAAAAGAGCAAAACTTGAAAACCGATTGGAAAACAGACTAAAACATTATGCGAAATACAAACTTCTCATCATTGACGA
Organism: Cytobacillus firmus NBRC 15306; assembly: GCF_001591465.1. Lineage (GTDB taxonomy): Bacteria > Bacillota > Bacilli > Bacillales > Cytobacillaceae > Cytobacillus > Cytobacillus firmus. The sequence continues at coordinate 696 of NZ_BCUY01000239.1, read as the reverse complement.
GATTGGTTACTTGCCTATTGATGCAGAAGATGCCAAGTTGTTTTTTCAGTTAATAGATATGAGATATGAACAAAAAAGCACCATTTTAACCACAAACGCTAGCTTTAAAACATGGGGAGATATATTCCAGGATCCCAAAATTGCCAATGCCATCTTAGACCGTGTTCTTCATCACGCGACAGTGGTGAATATTATCGGAGATTCCTATCGCCTGAAAGACCATTTTAATAAAGAAAACACTAAACAAGGAGATAAATAAGATGAGTGAATTGGCATTAACAAAAACTACGAAGTTCTTTCGTTCATACGGAATTAAATGTAATGAGGAACTCATTGCGGAATGGTTGAATACGGCTTCCAGAAGAGAAAATTTAAGCGAACAAGTTTGTGAAGATGACCTTTACTACTTTAATGAATGGTGTAGATGGAAAGGAACCCCCTATGAAGAAGGAATAGATGATCAAACTAAAATCGCAAGATTATTAGAAGAAATTAATGATCTTCAAAGTGAGGTATCAGCCTTAAAAAAGGAGAAAGAAAATTTAGAGTTAAGACTAGGGATTAATCCTTTTTTGATTAACAAAACCTCCCTCCAGCAAAAGAAACAGAAAGGCTGGGGGATAATACCAAAGTCCGAATAGCAGAATTGTACATTCTAAAACGAGCAAAAGTGTACATATTATCGTTGACATTTAT
>NZ_BCUY01000238.1 GCF_001591465.1 Cytobacillus firmus NBRC 15306 | reverse complement strand
GGAGGAAGCAAAAGCTTACACTGAACGCCCACATGGGAGGCAAAAGAAATTAGATAGCCATAAAGACTGGATACTTGCTTGGTTAGAAGAATACCCGCACCTGAGCGGTGCACAAATTCATGATTGGCTCCTTGAAAGATACCCCGATCTGATAGTCGGGGGAAGTACGGTGAGATCTTATGTAAAAGAAGTCAGGGAAATTTATCAGATTGAGAAGAAAGTAATTGTTCGTCAATACGAAGCTGTTCCCGAACAACCGATGGGCAAACAACTTCAGGTAGATTGGGGTGAAACAAAGCAGAAGACTACTGACAACAAAGAGATTAAGCTGTACTTCATTGCGTTTGTCATGGCTCATTCAAGGTACAAATACATGGAGTGGCAGACACGTCCTTTCACTACTAGAGACGCAATCCGGTGTCATGAAAATGCTTTTCAATTTTATGGAGGACGCACCGAAGAAATCGTATATGATCAGGATCATCTAATCACAGTCAGCGAGAATGCAGGCCAGCTGCTTTTAACAGCTGAGTTTCAAAGTTATGTGAATGAACGTAAGTTTAAAATTCACCTATGCAGAAGAGCTGACCCGGAATCTAAGGGCATGATTGAAAATGTGGTGAAGTACATAAAAGGTAATTTCGCAGACAGTCGAGTGTTTAGCGACATAGGGGATTGGAATCATCGGGCATTACAATGGCTCCAGCGAACTGGGAACCATCAGGTTCATCAAACAACGAAAAAAAGACCAGCAGAAGTGTTTCTCCTCGAAAAGCAACACTTACAGCCAGTCTCTTCATTACTTTCATATGAAAGTACCAATAATCAAAGTATAACAAGAAGTGTAAGTAAGGACAACACAATCCGTTATAAG
>NZ_BCUY01000237.1 GCF_001591465.1 Cytobacillus firmus NBRC 15306 | reverse complement strand
CAAAAAACAATCAGTGCGATAAACACTTGATTTTGAACTGCCCATTCGCTTTGACCGTAGAATTTTTTGATGCTGAGATGTTGTTTAATCCACTTAAAAAATAGCTCAATTGCCCAGCGAGATTTGTACATCTCCGAAATTTCTTCGGCACTCAAATCAAAACGATTCGTAATAAGCTGGAGTTCATTTCCTTTTGAATCCATCACTTTTAGAAGGCGAAAGTAATTTTCAGCACGGTTTTGAGTCGTACCAATCAATACCATTTGGTCTGACAAAACAGCCGCTTTCTCTGGTAGGTTAAAATCGAAAACTTCCCGTATGACTGCATTTTTACGTAGTCTGGAAAGAAAAAAGTAGCCATCATCAGTCATGCGATCAAAGCGCTCGTAGTCTAGATAGCCACGATCAAACACATACATGCATTCCTTGTCATCCACCATGATTTCAAGCTGACCACGGTCATGTTCTTTTGCAGTTGTCATAACGGCTTTTTCAGGATAGGAAGTACCTTTTTCCATAAACACAAGACGGAGATGCAACTTTACTCCCGCCTTTGTTTTGCGAAATTTTGCCCATTTATGATTGGTTAAATTGAGTGGCAGCGTGCTTGAATCAATAATTTTTAACGGCATCACAAGTTTCGTATAGTACGTTTTGGTATGAATTTGTGATACTAAATCAAGGAAAAGCCTTTGGAATATATCTGGATTCATCCCATTCAATCGGCGTGACAGCTGAGAAATACTGATAGAATCAAGGTCGATTCCTTTTTGAAGCTGGTCATCGAATAGACTATCGCTTAGTGCATGCAGACTTTCGATTTCTTGTAGTTGCGCAAAAAGTAGTAATTTAAGGAATGACTCAGTCGTTAGTTTTTTCGTATAGT
>NZ_BCUY01000236.1 GCF_001591465.1 Cytobacillus firmus NBRC 15306 | reverse complement strand
ACGAAAGCTTCCTTCTCCCATAAATTCGTATGCTCAAACCTAATTCACTTAAATGTGATCTTAATTGCATCAATGCTTTATTTATGTCCAAATCTGCAAAACTATTAATATTAGGATAAAATTTCTTAAGAAATTTAGAAAGTTGTTTAAAAGATCTGGCATAATTATGCACTGCTGAATACAATTGTAGGTCATCTTTTTGAATACGAGTAAGAATAAAAAACTTAACTTCATTTTTAAGCTTAGTTGGAAATACCGAAAAATTCATTTTGCGATGGGTTTTTCCCCATTCTGATTTTCTAAAATCATTAAAGGCTGCATCGTCTGCGTCCCAAATGTCGTTTTCAAAGTAACTAGTGACTTTTTGGGTTATTTCACTGACTTTACCTTCTGGTAGTAGGTGTCCAACAGATAAATTCATTCGTTTTTCTCCTTATTTTCTTTATTGATTTTCATTCTTTCTTGAGCGTTTTCCCAGTCTTTTCGAATATCTTCATCCGAAGGATGGATATACATCTGCATTGTTGTTTGAATATGAGCGTGGCCGGCCCGATTCATTAAATGTTCATCCCGCCAACCAGCCTTTCTTAGTTCTGTTAATGATGTGTGGCGTAACATATGCGGAGTGAAATAAATGCCTGTTTTATCACGCAAACGCTGAACTAGCGCTACTACATCGGTATATTCTAACGGTTGTCCTTTGTTTTCCCCCGATAACTTAATAAAAACGTGATTTGTATCCACTTCATCGGTATGAAATTGAGCAATATAATCAAAGTACATATTAATTAAATCCTCAGATACATCGATACTTCGGGGACTACATACCGTTTTAATTTCAGCTAGATTAAATAACTCACCCCGATCACGTATATGAATTTTCCTCGCATCAACCTCGAAATCCTCAAGCCATAAAGTAT
>NZ_BCUY01000235.1 GCF_001591465.1 Cytobacillus firmus NBRC 15306 | reverse complement strand
AAATGAGACAAATGCCTAGTCTAGGGACATAAGTGAAACATACCATAGAATTGTAAATTGGTTTTAAAAGGTATTTAACCTCATTTTACACGCGATATTGCTTCTTTTTTTAGAAGTGAAAAAATTTAAAAAGGGTGATAAAAAAATGGAAGCCCAAACGGAAAACTATAAATATTTATTGGGATGGTGTACCGACATTTATGTTCATTGGGAAAGTGTGAAACCGAAGTTCTCAAAACTCTTTGACTTAAGAACTTTAGAGGAATGGGAAGAGACATGGCGTAATTTAATGAGTAAATTACAAAAAAATTTAACAGTAGACTCTGAGGACTTTGAGACAGCTACAAGTCTGTATGAACAGTGGGAGGTGCTATACAAAGAAGCACATCCAAATCTAGAGGGTAATGAATCCGATGAGAGAGAAAATTCGGATCAGGATTTGAAAAGTGAAACATTAATGGCAATAAAGCCTTTTGTTGATTATGGTCTAAAAGAAGTTGCTCTTACTTCCTATGAACATGCGCTAACTGAAATTGCCGCAATGGCCTATCTTCTGGGAAAAGGCTTTGATCAACAAACAGCTTATAAAACCGTTGAATCTTGGGAAGTAAATGAAATGTTCGAAACCGAATATGGAAGATTCAAAATGAATAAATATTAAAATAATTTATTAGACTTTCTTTCTTTTTTTAACACTCTGATGTATAGATAGAAATTAAACTTTAAACTCTTGTATTTATGATTATTACGAAACGAGGAATCAACTTATGCAAACTGCACAGAAACTCATGGTTAGTATACCTTTTCCATCAAAATGGGGTATTTCGGCTTCTATAGCCGGTCGACCCATTATTTGGGGAGTACTCATCATTAATTCTATTACAGGTAATAATAAAGTATCTGGTACAATTAATTTTCGTGGTACA
>NZ_BCUY01000234.1 GCF_001591465.1 Cytobacillus firmus NBRC 15306 | reverse complement strand
TAAGAATATTTTTTATAACTCCAATTTTATCCTGCTTTTAAATGACCAAAAACCCACAGTTATGTAATTATATTTGATAAATGGCACCATTTTTTTGATAGAAGCCTCTTTTCCTCTGTACTACATTTTTTATCTTCAATTCCTGACACCTAGGCCGCTACTGTTTGGTGATTAAGGACCTTAATTTTATTGATGTTAAGTTAAAATGTTCGTATAAAAAAGTGGAAGGAGAAGATAATATTGAAAGTAAACAACTAATAGAGAGGACGATAAAAATGAATCTAAAGTGGTTAAGGCTATTAACAGCAGTTTTTCTATCTGCCATCATGTTATTGGGGTGTAATAATGTAGAAGAGGATAAGGATCCACCACCACCTGAAGTGGATGTAGATCCTGACACAGAAGAACCCATTGAAGATCCTGAAGATGCAAATGACCCAGATAATATAGATGAAAATGATGTGGACCCAGATACAGAAGAGCCAATTGAAGATCCTAAAGATGTAAATGACCCAGATAATATAGATGAAAATAAAGATGATGAAGCTGATTTAGTCCCTGATGCAGAAGAACCCATTGAAGATCCTAAAGATGTAAACGATCCAGATAATATAGATGAATAAATATTAACAGCAATAAGGCACACCGTTTGTTTTCAAACGGTGTGCCTTATTGCTCCAAATTTAACTGTTATGATAAAGCTCAATTGTTGTTTTTTAACCAATAGTACAAAAATACATTTAAACATTTCAACTCTACTAGTTTTCCTTTATAAGCATGGAACATATCAACTATTTTTAAAACATTTTATTAATTCCCTAAGATTCAACCGTTAAATAAACGGTCTATGCCAATTAAATAGGTTATTGCAGCACTTCCTTCAGCTCAGGGTATTGCGAAAACTGGCTGGAATATTGAGGATGATAATAAGACATGT
>NZ_BCUY01000233.1 GCF_001591465.1 Cytobacillus firmus NBRC 15306 | reverse complement strand
TGGCTCTTTTTTGTTCAAGTCCCCGAAAATCCCTCTAACAGGAATGCTCCTTATTTAAAGACCTAATTATCCTTCTCCTTTACATCATCTAATACAATACCAAATGCATGTGCATCTGGATAAGATTCAGACTCCCCAGAATTTGATAAAACAGTTTTTAAATCACTATCAATTTCAATTGTATATGTGACACATTAATATAGGTCGTTAAATCTTCGATTAGATATGCTTTATTATTAACAGACTTCAATTTGTTGACCTTCATCGATTTTATATGTAATGATATAAAATCACCTTCTTCTTTTCTCATTCTTTTAACCTTACCTTGGTGAGTAATTATTTTATATTCTCCGTAATGTGGTAATTCTCGCACTTTAGCTTTACTTCACTAATAATTACAACGTAGCTTCCTGGACAGCTTGTTATATCTATTGCTAGTCTGTTTGTCTTAGGGTTTATTTCAATTGTTTTAATACTTTTGTCGTTTATTGTGAGGTTTTGTCGAAATCATTAAATATTTATCCTTTATCTGCAATAATAGTTTCTGACTTTTATTATGTAAAGGAGCAAAATAATGTGTCGTTTCTGCCGAGAGCTTAGAAAAAAGATTAAATTTTATAGAAAAGTGCTTTTGGAAACCGGATTAAGAAAAGGGTTAGATGACCCTGAAACTATAAGAAAAAGTCAATCTCTTGACAAATTAATTTTCAAGTATCAATCAAAATGCAGATAACATTTTAAATTTCAAATAAGAGTCGAGATACATATTCTCTGTGTCAATTTTTTAAAAACACTGAATTAATATTTATAATCCAAATGGCCATTCACAAACATATGCTAATATCCTAATAAATTTTAAAATGGACTAATATGAATTCCTTCATTTTCTCGCCAATCTGCGTAGAGTATACGTTTAACATTATCATAGCCATTGGTAGTC
>NZ_BCUY01000232.1 GCF_001591465.1 Cytobacillus firmus NBRC 15306 | reverse complement strand
AATTATGATATTGTATAATTTTTATAACTCCCCTTTCTTAAATTGAATATATTTAGTTTTATCTTATTTTCCTAATTATCCTAGGACTAGACATTTGCCTACATACCCTAATTTGAAAAAACAAATAAAGAAATAAGTAATAGCAAAAGTTAATCATCTTTCCTTTCTTTAATAGCAACGTAAACGGAACTCCTTTTTTTATTTTCCATTTATTTCATCGTTAAAATCCCTGTGACTAAACAAGCTAATAACAAAACTATTTAGAGGTGTCTCATTAGAAAAATACCAAGGGCCTTATTGGTTACCGTTTCCATACTTATTCTTTTATCCATAGGGTTACTATTTTTAGTACAAAATACAAGAAACACAGAGAATCACGAAAATGAAACTGTAGCTGTCAAAAACAGATTTAATACCCCTATAACCAGAGTCCAAAATGTTGAAAGCGAAAAAAATGTTCTTCAAATAAACAGCATTGCCATGGATGAAACCATAAAGGGGTACTGCCGACTAAACGCAGATATAATACGCTAAGGAATTTTTTAGAAGGTAAAAGCCTGATTTTTCTACGTTAAGCAGAAAAACCAGGCTTTTTTATATCCTAAGTGGACGCAGGGCATGTATCGAGTTCAAAATCTCAGGTATAAATGAATATTCTCCGAGAAAGTTTATGTGTTCCCATCCCAATGGTGATATGTGAGGAAGCAATTCCTCTTGATATTTTCCTATTTTTTTAAAATGTTCAATTGCTTGTGATAAATCACGGTATTCCAAATGCTGATGGCATTAATAATTAGATTTAATGAGCTGGCACGCTGTAAATGATCTTGTAATGCTCTTTCTCTAAGTTCTCCCTGTTTTCCGAAGAAAATAGCTCGTGCCAAGGCATTCATGGATTCTCCCTTATTGGGAGGTATACTGGACTTTCTAGAAGACTGAGATCTTGCAT
>NZ_BCUY01000231.1 GCF_001591465.1 Cytobacillus firmus NBRC 15306 | reverse complement strand
TACAGAGCAGTTCGAGAGGGATCTTTCTGATTCTATACCATTAAGAATTGAAGACTTAATGCAGCGATCCCTGACCATGCGGTTTGTTGAACAGGGTGCCCGCCTGCTTTCTCCATTATTATAAGTTGATGTATCCTGTTTTTTGTTCTTTGAAAAATCGAAAACCCATGTTTAAGAACTCTGAACACGGGTTTCGATGGTTCATTTACTAAAAACGGTAATACAAAACAGGTAGTTCAAAGAGTTTGAATTGCTTTTTAAATAAATATAAATGACAAATGTATATCATAAGGAAATACGTTTATTAGAACTGCATACCTGCCTTTAGATCCTCGGACCTTTCCGTATGATATTCAGCGGTATCGGCAGCCAGTTCTCTAGCCTCTTTATCGAAACCTCAAGATACAGCTAAGTAAAATGTAAACTGGAGGAAAAACTTTGGAAGAAGTTCAAATTGGTTTACTGACGATTAAAGTCATCGTTGGTTTTGCAACTTTATTTTTTATCATTATCATAACAGGCAGAACATCCATAAATCAGTTAACCCCGTTTCACTTAGTTTTTGTGTTAGTACTTGGAGATTTATTAGGAAATACCATTTATCAAGATCAGGTAGGGGTCTTTCATTTTTTATATGCAATCGGATTGTGGACGTTTCTTATGCTGGGAATAGAGTTTATGACTCTAAAAAATAAATCGGCACGTTCTCTCTTATTAGGCAATCCTAACATCATCATTCGAGATGGTGTTATGGACAGAAAGTTACTTAAAAAGAACAAACTGGATGTAAATCAAGTATTGAGTATACTTCGTCAAAATCATGTCTTTTCAATTCGCGAAGTCAAATACGGTATATTGGAAGCTAATGGACAAATAAGTTTATTATTAAAATCCAAGTATCAAAAACCAGAAAAACAAGATTTCAATCTCCCGGAAAGTCCAGCAGACCTCCCAACATCGTTAATTATAGATGGGGAAATTCT
>NZ_BCUY01000230.1 GCF_001591465.1 Cytobacillus firmus NBRC 15306 | reverse complement strand
ACTCTTTTTAATAAGCATAATAACTCTCTTTAGTTCGGTGTTATCGGGATGTTGGAATATCAAAGAAGTACAAGATACTTACTATGTTGCAGCACTAAATCAATTATACAAGGATGCACAACAAAGACTTTTTTGGGGACATGTGTCTACACTAATTTTGAGCAATAAACTACTTAAGCAAGATATTAAAACCTCTATTGATTTTATTAATCGGCATCGGGAAATACGATATAATATCTTATTGTATGCTACAAAGGAATCCATTGAAGATGTATTTAAAACAAAATCATTTTTCACCTTATCTGGACTTTCGACCATTCTTCACGAACCAAGAGAAGGATATAAGCAAAGATCCTACATACAACCTATTCAATTTTTCCAATTCATACGAGATAGCGATCCTGTTGGGCAAACAGCTTACATTCCTTCTATAAAAAATATCCACTGAAAATTGGAAAAAGGAAGATAATAAAGCACCATTGTTAAGAAATGACGGTGCTTTCTTTGTAAGGAATAAGCATCTGCAAGGCTGGCTTTCTGAATCTGATTTAAACGGTCTAAGATGGATGGATGAAAAAACTGTTCGATCTCCTTTGTGGATAGTTGAAGATGACCAACCTATTGTTTCTATAGTATTAGAAAAACCCAAGATAAAAATTACACCTGTTATCCATAACGAACAAGTGATATATAACATTAACATAGTCGTACAAGCTGGAATAAACGAAAAGTTAAAGGAAATTAGTGAAAATAAGTTAATTGCTAACACTGAAAAAAATAATAAGGGATGAGATTTTAAAGACTTTTGAGAAAGGAGTAGAGATAAATTCGGATGTTTATAAGTTAGGAGAAATAGTATATCGTGAGAACCCCCAGAAATGGAATAAAGAGATAAAAGAAAAGCGATTTTTCTTAAATAAGGATAGTATCGAGCAAATCAACATTCAAGTTAATTTAGTGAACTCAGGAAAATTGAAATACCAAGACGGACATTATTAAGAACGATAAAAGAGTAATTCTGGAACTATATTAAGTAGCGAAATTACATAGAAGGAGCTTCATTAATT
>NZ_BCUY01000229.1 GCF_001591465.1 Cytobacillus firmus NBRC 15306 | reverse complement strand
CTTTATAAACACATATAAACACAATGAGACCCCTCACAACATCGTGGGTGGTTTTTTTGCCTTCATTTTTAATTCTCTTGGGTGTATTGTGTCAAAAAGGTGAAGGTTGGATTGGTAGGGGTGAATTAGCAAACAGCGAACCCGATGGATATACGCTTGGTTATATGGTCTCTCCAAATATCTTTACTGGTTAATAAATCCTACTGCCAATAGAAAAGAAAATTTGGACAGTTTTTAATTTAATATCAGTCACCATGAAGATTCCGAACTTATTGTCGTAAAACGGGATGACCCCCGGTTTGACAATATTAAAGAGTTCATTGGATACGCAAAGGAAACGAGTTAGCTGTGTAGATTTATAAGGTAACAACTAACATACGAGATTGACTGCTTATTAAACGGCTATTTAAAAAGGTTTGAGAATTGTAGAAGCTCTATCGCTCTTTATAGAGGACTTTATTTTTGATCATAAAAATGGACACCAATTCAGTTGAAATAGATAGAGGGGAGTTAATCATCTAGTTCTTGTTTGATGACTACCTTTATGAATTCTCAGATAAGCCTTTACAAATAGGATTTGTAAGGTACCCCGAATCAAGTGCAGCCGCCTCGACTTTCAGGTTAAATCTCTCTATTTGCCGATCAAGTCTAGAAAAGGATTAATATAGGGAGGGGAAATCGTTTTAAGATTAGTCGCTAATATCAAATGTGTTAATGTTTAGTGAATGGTCGGTATCTCTAACAGAAGCGTAAAATATATCTTTAATTTGATGATATCCCTTTGCCTTTTGTGATAAGAGCCATAATTTAATATTTGATTAAAACACGATTTTAAAAACCTATCCAAAAAAGAAACTGGCTTACAGTGAATCTTTGGTGCAAAGTTTGCCAATTCCTTCTTTATCATACCTTCTAATGAGTATTATAAACACTTTTTTCCCTGTATTCTTATGTAGAGATATTGATTCTTTTTAGTTTGAAACAATTATGTATCCAATTTTTTTTATCAATTCTATTAGATAGCATACTAATATTTACTTTCTGTTTTTTGTTGTCTTGCCTTCCAGAATATAAAAGAA
>NZ_BCUY01000228.1 GCF_001591465.1 Cytobacillus firmus NBRC 15306 | reverse complement strand
ATTCCTAACAATATTTTAATAATATGTGAAACTATTCCAATTCATGGGTACGCTACGCTGTCACTACTGGATAATGGTGGAAAGTAGCGATAGGAAATTATGCGATGCACAATGGATCTCTGCGTAACTTATGATGACGTACCCTCCCATGTCTCTGGGCATCAGTGTGCCTACATTCCTTCGTTCGGTCTAGTCATAAGGCAGAGGCTAGCGAAGCTCCTTTAGGGACTCTAGGTCGAATGGAAAAAATAGTGCCAGCTTCTCCGTGTCATCCTGTTGTCTAGGTTTAGTTAAGGGGATGTAGGACCTTATGCAGCCTCTACGAGACTTGGAATATCCCTCATCATTCGCTGTGCGTCAAATGCTTTGTGCTTGGTGCTAATTCCATGTAATACCTTTAATAGCTTACCGCATAGAACCACGATGGATTGCTTCTTGCGTAACGGATTAACCTTACGGTTAGTGTAATATTCGTGTAGCCTTCTAAAGGCTTCATTGTGGCGAATCATCGGCATCATCACTCGGAACAGGAGGGCACGCAGCTTTCTTCTGCCTCGTTTGGATATGCGCTTTTGCCCTTTATGCAGACCGGAGGAATTTTCACGTAATGTCAGTCCCGCGAGTTTGATTAGTTGGCGTGGATCTTCGTAATGTGAAAAGCTTCCGATTTCAGCTAATAAATCGACAATGGTTGTATCTCCAAGCCCAGGAACCGTTGATAGCCATTCGTATTCTACTGAAGTTTTTACAAGCTCAACTAGGTGTTGAGTAATGCTTTCGATATCTTGTTCTAGCTGGTGGTAACGGCGAACGAGTGTGGCGATTTCGATACGGGCCATCTCACGTCCTTCTGTTACTCCGATAGAGCTAGCTGCGACCTCGATAAGGCGTACTGCTTTTGGTCTTTGTGGGGATTTGAGTCCCTCAACCTTCCGATAAAGTGATAACACTTCGTCGGGTTGTTTTTGGTGAAGATCACTTGGAAATGGAGTGCATTCAAGAACAGCCATAGCCATTTTTCCGAATGATGGGAACACCTGAGTAAATTCAGGAAAATAGCGATCTAACCAACGAATTATCATGTTTTTGACAGCT
>NZ_BCUY01000227.1 GCF_001591465.1 Cytobacillus firmus NBRC 15306 | reverse complement strand
CCTATTCAAATTAATGGGTATTGGGAAGAAAACACCAAACAAATAAGTTTTGATTCACCATATGCCTCATTTTTTGGTAACTTAACTATATTTGATGATCCCTCGATTAGAATTCGTCATTTCGTTTTAAGTGGACGGTTTATTATGAAACCTCCCTCTTTGCTTGCAGGTGAGTACGGAACTTGGATTGCTACAACTGATACAGCACTCACTGAACCTCCTATATATCAGAACGGCGTTCCTCCTGCCGGAGTCTTTTTAACATCAGATATCCTGTACTAAATCACTACCCTCCCGTTACACTATGGTAAGATATCTTTATATATATCACATATATTAGGCGCACTAGTCCGTTAATCCACTTGAATAAATTATTTTTGTGTCACCCCGAATAATATTCTTTTTTTAGATTATGGTAATGGTTTCACATCAACCGGTTTTTAAATAGTATTTAGGAATGGATTCATTTTGAAATCGATTGCCCCCTTATCCATAAAGCCGATTATTTCTCGTAAGTTGAGGAAAAATCGGCTTTATTCATGACGAATTATGCTTAGCGTATGTTTTAAGCGCTTTTTGTTGGTGGGATCCCTTATATATAAAATAGCCTTATAATCAAAACGGTTGCTATATTTCATTGCTAAAAACTTTTATTGATTCCAAATTCTCTTTAAATCCAATGGAATGAATACCTTATTCCCATGTATCTCCCTATGTATGATAGGATTTGAAAAGCATTGATCTAAACTTAACCCTTCTTTTTTATGCCTAGCTCTTATAAAGTCTTCGGGTAATCGCATAACACTTGCTCCTTTTATATTTTTTATAAAACAACTCTTGGTAAGAAAGCTTAGTTTTTATTCGCTCTCTGTAATATACCAAGAATGTTGCAACATAATGCTTAGAATTGTAATTTTTACGAACGTGTGCTTCAGTTATTTTTTTTATGAGACTGGGCTTGTTTGTTTTGTTGTCTTACTTGTTGTTCATTATTTTTGCTTGTAAACTCATTTCCTTATTGATTTTGTGCTCCTTGCGTACTGCCTTGGGAAGCTTGGCTTCCATCTTGGGCTTATTGCGGTTCTTCTTGTTCGATTTGTTGAACGCGTGGTTCAACGCTG
>NZ_BCUY01000226.1 GCF_001591465.1 Cytobacillus firmus NBRC 15306 | reverse complement strand
ACTGTTCCAAAAGCACCTGTTTGGCAATGTAAAATGGCTTTTGAAAGATCAACATCAGCTGGAACTTCAAACACCACTTTGCCTGATTTGCTTAATCCTGGTTTTTTCATTATCGATCTTCACATCAGCAATGATGAATTTTCCATCAGTTGTAGCGTTAATAATAAAGTCATTTCCAGAATCAATTTCCTGTGTTTCTTCCACAGATTGAACAGTGAAACCTACATCAGCAACTGTGGATGTTTCACCAATTTTAGCAATCTTAGGTTCAGCTTTCTTTTCTTTTGGTTTATCAGATTTCGTTTCTTCTTGGCTTTTAGGTTCAGTTGAGGTTTTTTCATCTCCATCAGATAGAGCTGCTCCAATAACTCCTAAAATAATTAAAGCAATAAATCCTAAACAACCAAACTTAAAAAACTTTTTCATTCTTCTTCCCCTAGTATTTTTTGGAACATTTACCAATTGTAATTATATACGATGTTTGCAAATTTTTGTTTCAAAAATTACATTTCAAAAATAGCCCCTTGCTATCTCCACTCAGCAGGGGGCTTACCTTTATTCCACGGTTGGTTTTTCACGTTCTCATACACTTCTGGATAACAACGGCTGCAGTACGGATTCTTCTTGATCTCCCACATTTCTTCTTTTGGAAACCACTTTGCACAGTAAAGGCACATTTTTCTATCGCTCATACAGATCATCAACCTTTACACCTAATAAATCAGCTAATTTAAAAGCTTTTTCTAAAGAAGGGATGCTCTTTCCAGTGCTCCAATTTGAAAGTGTATTTGCGGATATTTTTAATTCCTCCATTAGTTTTTCCCTACTATAAGGGGTAGCGTCAGGAAAATGCGGATTTACAACGTTAAGGAAATCAAAATATAAAAAGTCTAATTTCTCGGTGTTATAAGTGAAAAATTAGGCTTTAGTTACTTCATTAAAGCGCCTGATTGTTGAAGACTAAAGTTTATATTCACCAAGAAAATTGATGTGCTCTTATCCTAACAAATTTTATTTAGGACTTACATGTATGCCTTCACTCTCTCGCCAATCTGCGTAAAGTATACGCTTTACATTATCATATCCATTGGTAGTTAATTGGTTATCTAACCACTGTTGATCAAAT
>NZ_BCUY01000225.1 GCF_001591465.1 Cytobacillus firmus NBRC 15306 | reverse complement strand
ATCCAGCACAAATTCGAGGATCTGATTTATATTGACGATACCCTTCCTTTGTAGTTGTAGTATATTTTAATATCTCACCAGTTGGGCAAATGTAACAGTCAAAATGCTCATCATAAACATACTCATGTTTTCTGAAGAAACCCTCTTTTGTGCGAGGTCGTGTGTAAGGTAAAGCAGGTGTGATGTCGTTTTTCAATAAGTAGCTCGTGATAGCAGGTGTTTTATAGGCTGCGTCTGCCGCAACAGCTACTGGTTTACTAACTTTCTCAATGACTTGTTCTACCAATGGCTCTAAAATATGACTATCATGCGTGTTACCAGGGGTTACAATTGCGCCTAACACGAAGCCGTTGCGGTCTGCAGCCGCATGGAAAGAATAAGCGAACTGTTTTGTACGCTCATCTTTTACATAGTAGCCACTCTCCGGATCTGTTGTACTTTCCTTGATTTCTTTGTATTCTTCTTTATCAAACTTATCTGGTGGAAACGGCTTTTTTCCATGATCCTCGCGGTCTTGGTTAATCTCCTCTTGAAGGCGTTCTTGATAAGCACGGGTTTCTTTTCGAACAACTTTCTTTTCAAATTTGCGTTTATTTGCACTCGCTTTTACATGAGTAGAATCTACAAAAACGTGTTCAGCACTAATTAAATTCTTTTCAGCTGCAGTTTTTAAGATTCGGTAAAATATTTGTTCAAAGAGATCGCTGTCTTTAAATCGGCGCTCATAATTTTTACCGAAAGTTGAGAAGTGAGGAACTTTATCGTGAAAGCCATATCCTAAAAACCATCGATAAGCCATATTCGTTTTCAATTCTTCAATTGTTTGACGCATGGAGCGAATACCGAAGGTATATTGAATAAATGTGAGTTTAATTAATATTACAGGGTCAATACTTGGGCGGCCTTTTTCTGAATACTTATCTTTTACCAAGTCATAGATGAATGAGAAATTAATCGCCGCTTCAATTTTGCGGACCAAATGGTCCGCCGGTACAAGTTCGTCTAAAGCAACCATTTCAATTTGATCCCGTTGAATTGGATTATGTTTTGAAAGCATTTAAATCACCTCAAGCATTGTATTACTTCTATTTTAAAATAAAAAAGACTGCAGACAAGCACGATTTTCATCGAGTTTGTCGACAGTCTGAA
>NZ_BCUY01000224.1 GCF_001591465.1 Cytobacillus firmus NBRC 15306 | reverse complement strand
CTTGATATCTGATTGCCATAGTTGGTTGCGATGTCGCTTCTGAAATCTCCTGGCAGCTACTCCTGTCTGGGAATAGAGTCGCATATGCCGTGTGCTGTAACCTTTTTCAGTGAGCTTTTCCTGGAGCGTTGACCTTTTGATCTGTCCTGGTTCAGCCAACCCTTCCCACTCGAGTATCTGTATGATTTGAGCTACGCTCCGGCTTGGCACTTCCTTACGCAGAAGGATTGCCTGTTCCAATAAATGAGGAGAGATAGCTTCAGACTTTTTTGCACCTTTTCTTCCTTGCGGCTTCAGTCCCCCAAACCCATCTTCCTGAAATCGAGCCAAATATCGCCTGATGGTTCTTTCTGAAAAACCGCTGGCCTTCGCTATTTGGTCTCTTAATTCCTTTACTTTCCCAGCGTCAAGCCCCTCTGCCAATAAAGGGGATATCAGCTGAAAACGCTGCACTGCCAATTCCTCTGATTTCTTATGTTCCCTCATGATACACTCTCCTCTCTGTGTCTATCATGAGTGTAAATCAGGTGTTATTGGACAATGAATGCAGAACGGGTGTGTATCCATAAATTAATATTTACGATGGGCCGGACAATTCTTGTCAGCCATCCATTGGCATCTCCTGCCAAGCGTCCTATCCTTTGAAGTGCGGTCCCTGAACATTTGGACGTGATATTCCGGGGGATATTTCCCTGATTGGTCCTGACCATGATGGAATTCAAACAGCCGATCCAATAATCCACAAATTGATGAAACCAGCCGTGCCATCTCGAAAGAGTGGAATCATCGGCGGGTACAATGTGGGTGGACGGGTTCGTAAGAACGTCTTCGATACATTCAGCCTCATAGCGTTTATAAGGAATCAATAAATCTGGAAGTTCATGATGGATGGTCTGACAATTGGTGCACTGCAATCTTCGGATGTTATATGTCTTACTCTGACCTGTATGATCCTTGGCTTTTCGATTCTTTGTACCTCTAACCAACATGTCTTTCCCGCAGCATGGGGAAGGAGTCCTCCCCGCACCCCTAACTAAAAACTCCAGTAAGTATGTTTTCAATCAGCTGATAATCTGATACAATAACCATATACTTTTTTTGTGGGACGTTTCCTGTATAACTGTTGGCGCAGTTATACATTATGGGGGACGTCTTTTCCTTTCTCCAGAATAAAT
>NZ_BCUY01000223.1 GCF_001591465.1 Cytobacillus firmus NBRC 15306 | reverse complement strand
TTTAATGTCAGATTGCCAAAGTTGGTTCCGGTGTCGTTTCTGAAATCTTCGGGCAGCCACTCCTGTTTGGGAGTAAAGGCGCATATGTCGTGAGCTGTAACCTTTTTCCGTCAGCTTTTCCTGAAGAGTGGACCTTTTGATTTGTCCGGGTTCAGCCAATCCTTCCCACTCAAGAATCTGGATAATTTGCGCCACACTGCGGCTAGGTACTTCTTTGCGAAGAAGAATAGCCTGTTCTAATAGATGGGGAGGAATGGCTTCTGACTTTCTAGAAGATTGTCTCCCTTGGGGCTTCAGTCCCCCAAAACCATCTTCACGAAATTGAGCCAAATATCGTCTGATGGTTCTCTCCGAAAGGCCACTTACCTTCGCAATCTGTTCTTTTAATTCCTTTCGCTTTCCAGCATCAAGACCCTCTGCCAATAGAGGCGATATTAATTGAAAACGCTGCACGGCCAATTCTTCTGATTTCTTATAATCCCTCATGACACACTCTCCTCTCTGAATCTATCATGAGTGTAAATCATGGGCTATTGGACAATGAATGCAGAACGGGTATGTACCCATAAATTAATATTTACGATGGGCCGGACAATCCTGGCCAGCCAGCCACTGGCATCTCCTGCCAAGCGTCCTATCCTTTGAAGTGCAGTCCCCGAAACTTCGGACGTAAGGTCCGGGGGGATATTTCCCTGATTGGTTCTGATCATGATGGAAATTAAACAGCCCACCCAGTAATCCACGAATTCTTGGAGCCAACTATGCCACCTCGAAAGAGTGGAATCATCAGCTGGAACCGTATGGTTAGTTGGGTTCGTAAGAACGCTTTCTATACATCCCAGTTCATAGCGCTTGTATGGGACCAAAAAATCTGGTAGCTCATGGTGAATGGCACGACAATTTATGCACCGTAATCTTCGGATGTTATATACCTTCATTTGACCAGAATGATCAATGGCTTTTCGATCCTTGGTTCCTATTACCAACATGTCTTTCCCGCAACATGGGGAAGGAATCCTCCCCGCACCCCTAATTAAAAACCCCAGTTTCACTATTTTCAATCAGTCGATAATCTGATACAATGAGCATATACTTTTTGGTTGGGACGTCTCCCGTATAACTGTTGGCGCAGTTATACATTTCGGGGGACGTCTTTTCCTTTCTCCAGAATAAAATGTCGAAATGTTCCGAATTACATACGGACATTATAATCGACTATTTCTGGACAGGCAATACCGTCAACATTCGGTTAATTTAGGATGTCAAAAAC
>NZ_BCUY01000222.1 GCF_001591465.1 Cytobacillus firmus NBRC 15306 | reverse complement strand
CCTTTGATTTTGTTTTCAAATTTGTTTTTGATTTTATCCGTTCCGGCACAGCGATTTCCCAATGAACATCAAAGACAGTCAGCAAATCGGCTTATGCTTCTCCTATGACTTGCAAATGAGTATCCCGCCAGAAGCCAACGTCAGGCTTCAATCCTGTATATTCATATCCTATGTTAATGCCACCATTAAAAGCTACCTTTCCGTCGATTATGGCCATCTTACAATGATCCCGATAATTCCAATTGGACAAAATCCAGGGAAATCGCAGAGGAAATATTGTCCTGCATTCTATCCCTGCTTCAACCATCTGCCGGATTTTTTCACGCGGGAATTTATAACTCCCCAAGCTATCTCTCATAAAACGAACCTGCACTCCATTTAATGCTTTTTCGATTAGCAGTTCTGTGATTCGATTACCAATTTGGTCATTCCGATATATGAAATATTCCAGATCAATTGTTTCTTGGGCTTTTTGCAGGGATACAAGGAGTTGATCATATTTTGCTATCCCATTGTTAAACACTTGGACTTGGCCCATTCGAAGCCCATTCACAGTGAAATGCCGTAAAGCATTGGCAATTACCGATGCTGAAGCACCGAATGTCTCAGGTAATTTGTTAGATTCATTTTTAGAACAGGTCAATCTTTTTCGATGAATAAACTTAGGGTTTGATATGCTAAGATATAGCCAGAAACCAATGACAGGTAAAAAAAGGACGATTATTATCCAATTCAAAGCCTTGGCAGGCCGACGAACTTCCCAAATTGCTATGAATAAGATAAAGAACGTATTTAACAGGTATAGATAAAAAATCCACTCCAACTGGAATCCCTCCTTCTGTTACTCTTAACATGTACAAACTATGTAACCAGTATACGTATGGAATATGAAGGGATTGTCTGTTATATATTATGGACTACCTTTATAAGAACTTGTATAAGATATTAAGAACGAAAAAAAGAGAATTAAGGTTGGGAAAGTTCTGACATCAAGAAAGGCGTAATGATCTGGGCACTGTCCTAACTAGAGACTTAGTGATTTTGAAAATTACCATCTGGTAAATTCCTAAATATAGGTATAATTTTTTATAAATTTGGAAAATGAAAGTGGTAAATGCAATAAGAAGTAAATAAGAGAAAACATTAATTTATATTGGGAGGAAATCGTCTTAAAATTAGTCGTTAACATCTTTTTTGTTAATGGTTAATGAATGATCGGTATCTCTAACAGCAGCATAAAAAAAATCTTTGATTTGAAGATATCCCTTTGCCTTT
>NZ_BCUY01000221.1 GCF_001591465.1 Cytobacillus firmus NBRC 15306 | reverse complement strand
ATTTTCATTTATTAAATTCTTTTTAAAGGTGAAAAGTCCTCCCCTTTTGGGAAGATTCCATGATAGAAAAATCTCTGCAGGAAATACTAACAGGAAAATCCTGTCGAGAGGAAGATCACATTGACTGTCTGGAATATCATTATGGCCGTTTTACTCGTCATCTTCTTATGGCTCTATATCGATTTTACATGGGGCCGGAAAAGCCATATGAAAAAGCTTGAGCGGACCGCCTTACCCATCCGGCAGTCTGATATGGAGTTGTTTGCAGATGGGCCTGCTTTATTTGATGATTTATTTTCCGAGCTAAGAAAAGCGCAAAAGCACATTCATATTTTATTTTATATTGTGAAGGATGATAAAATCAGCAAGGAGTTTTTAACTATTTTAAAGGGTAAAGCAAAAGAAGGAGTGGAAGTCCGCCTTTTGCTCGACTGGGCCGGAAGCTTTCCGGTTAAGAAAAAGACTGTTAAGGATCTTAAAAGCAGCGGCATTAAGTTTTCGTTTGCCCATGTGCCAAAGCTTCCTTTTCTCTTCTATTCTTTCCAGGCCAGGAACCACCGGAAAATTACCGTTATTGACGGAAAGATCGGTTACAGCGGCGGCTTCAATATCGGCAAAGAATACATCAATCAGGATAAAAAGCTGAACCCTTGGCGTGACTATCATTTGAAATTCCGTGGCGAAGGTGTGCTGGATCTGCAAAGAGAATTTCTAGCCGATTGGTATAAAGCAGCTAAGACCGACCTGCTCGCAAACAGCGTCTATTTTCCTGATTTGCACGCAGGTGAATACCGCCATCAGTTTGCGGCTTATAAGGGAGCTTTTTTAGAAGAAAACTTCTCCTCCTTAATACGCAATGCGAAAAAGAGCATTACCATTGGGACTCCCTATTTTATTCCGGGCAAAAGGCTTTTTCAGGATTTAATTCATGCCCTGGAACGCGGCGTTACAGTAAAAATACTCGTCCCATGCATCACGGACCATATTCTTGTAAAAGAGGCCTCTTATCTTTATTTAAGGACCTTGATTAAACAAGGAGCTTATGTGTATGAGTACAAAAAGGGATTTTACCATGCAAAGGCGATTTTGATCGATGATGAGATCAGTGATATCGGAACGGCCAATTTCGATAAGCGGAGCCTGTTTTTAAATTATGAAATCAATTGCTTTATTTATGACAAAGAGTTCATTAAGCAAATCCAGGCTGTTGTAGACAAAGACATACTAAATGCAAAGAGATTGACCCTAAAAGAATTAAACCGGCTGGACCCTTTACGGACATTCAAAGAGATGCTTGCCCGGTCTGTGGCAAGTTTCCTGTAAG
>NZ_BCUY01000220.1 GCF_001591465.1 Cytobacillus firmus NBRC 15306 | reverse complement strand
GATGCTAGACTAAAAAGTAGACACAGATTGATATAATAAAAATATCAACTATAACGAGGTGTGTCTTATGGCAAGAAATAATGGCAAACGGTACGATGAAGCATTTAAAATTGAAACAGTAAAGTACATCAGAGAAAACCAAAAGTCTGTAGCTCAAGTAGCTAGAGAGGTGGATGTGAACGAGAATACTTTACATGGCTGGGTGAAGAAATATGGCCAACAACCAGAGATTAAGGCTGTCCAATCGTTCTCTTCTGAAGAAGCTGAGTTTAGAGCTTTACAGAAGGAAATTCGTGATCTCAAGGAGGAGAATGAAATCTTAAAAAAGGCTATGCACTACTTCGCGAAAAGCCCTCGGTAAAATATGAATTCATTCATGAAAATCGCTCCCAATTCCGAGTGGAGAAGATGTGCAGCGTTCTGGGGGTTTCCAAAAGTGGATACTTCAAATGGTTAAAGCGACCGAAAAGTGACAGGCAGAAACAACATGAGAAATTATCACAAGAGATTCTACAGACCCATCTAGAATTCAATCAGCGTTACGGCAGTGTCAAAATCGCTAAAACGCTAAATAAACGTGGTGTGGAAGTTAGTGAGCGTACGGTTTCACGTATTATGACAAAGAATCAATGGAGGTCCTGTACGGTCAAAAAATTTAAGGCTACAACTAATTCTAAACATCAACATCCAGTAAGTGAAAATGTCCTAGATCGACAGTTTAAAGCAAGTAAACCAAACCAGTTATGGGTTGCGGATATCACATATATTCCGACCAATGAGGGCTGGTTGTATTTGGCAACTGTAATGGACCTATATTCTCGTAAGATAATAGGTTGGGCTATGAACAAAACTATGACAAAGGAATTGGTTACCTCTGCTTTAAAAATGGCTTATAAACGTCAGAAACCTGGGAAAGGTGTTATACACCATTCAGACCGCGGTGTTCAGTATGCCTCCTCTGAATATCAGAAACTATTAATTAAGTACAATATGATAGGCAGCATGAGCCGAAAAGGAAACTGTTACGATAACGCCTGTATCGAATCCTTTCACGGTATTCTTAAACGTGAGCTAGTGTATCAAACAAAGTATAAGACAAGAGAGGACGCGAAGAAATCGCTATTTAGGTACATTGAGTTTTTCTACAATTCCAAGCGGATCCATTCAACCTTGGGGTACTATACACCGAATGAATTTGAGCGACTGTATGGAAATTCGACAGCGTGATTTTCCTTCATAAAAAAGTTTAAATCGCTCTTTATTTAAACTTTTTTATGAAGGCCACCAAGCGAAAGCGCGGTAGAAAAATCTGTGTCTATTTTCTTGACGTAGTATC
>NZ_BCUY01000219.1 GCF_001591465.1 Cytobacillus firmus NBRC 15306 | reverse complement strand
CTAAAAACAGCTGATGGTACATCGAACTGCCTCCATAGGAAGAGGATGAAAAGAATAGACAGCCCCCATGCGGCAGCTGGCCGCTTGTGATGCACCCAGAGGATAATAAACATTACAGCATTGAAAAGAATCGACCATTTAAAATTCCAGCCATTATCGTACTTTATCAAATTAAATTTGATGTTTATATCGCTGTTATTTTCTGTTCCGTGAAACATAAGGACTTTCTGCAATCCAGAATCTCCAGGGATAATCCCGTGCTTCCCCGGAATTATCAATACCGATTCTTGTTCCCCGTTTGATTTCCCCGGCAGGGATTCCTTTAGCAATCATAAGAGGAGGGCTGGTAAAATGGCAGCCATAATCATCTATTGTAATATCGAGAGCTTTAGTTAATTTACCGGGCCCATTAGTGAGATTTTTAAGGTCTTCCATCTTTCGTCTTTTCTTCATTAACTCAAGTCCGTCGACAGGTTCGATTCCTCTGATCAATACAGCTTCCGGCTTTTCCTTTGGGCCGCTCACAACATTAACCAGGCAATGGGTATGCATCACATAAGTGTAGACAAAACCGGGTTCATTGAACATGATTTCGGTCCTTTTTGTTCTCCTGTTCCCAAAGCTGTGTGCTGCTCTGTCCTCCGGGCCCATATAAGCTTCTGTCTCGACAATATAGCCTGAGGCAATTCCTTCTTCAGTTTCTTTGATCAATAAGCAGCCCAGAAGTGCTTCAGCCAGAAGAAGCGTCGGCTGCTGGTAAAAGCTTTCTGGAAGAGGAGCATATTGTTTTATTTCCTTCATAGTCAATCTCTCCAATAGTATTTTATGAGGTTCAGTCTTATGTTTTTACCCTGTGCTATTTTTTCATAACCATACCTGCAGTATAATAGCAAAAGGAATACAAGACAGGATGTGTGCATTAATGAATAAAAATATCGGTTTTATCGGATGCGGAAAAATGGCTCAGGCAATAATCGGGGGGATATTAAAATCTGATCTGGTGAATGCAAGGCAGATTATTGCTTCAGCGAAAACGGAGAAGACGCTTGTTGACGTTAAAAGCAGGTGGGATATACAAACATGCATTTCTAACGGAATTGAAGGATGAGGTTGGCACTCCGGGAGGTGCAACAATAGAAGCCGTTGCCGAACTGGAGAGAAAAGGATTCCGTGCAGCGGTAATGAGTGCTATGGAACAATGTTTTGAAAAGACAAAGGCACTTTCCCGGAAAAATAATTAGAAAAGAGTTATTTATCC
Organism: Cytobacillus firmus NBRC 15306; assembly: GCF_001591465.1. Classification (GTDB taxonomy): domain Bacteria; phylum Bacillota; class Bacilli; order Bacillales; family Cytobacillaceae; genus Cytobacillus; species Cytobacillus firmus. Next base: position 91 of record NZ_BCUY01000219.1, on the reverse strand, counting down.
AAGACCCGGCAATTATATACTGCCGGGTTTTCAAATGGTTTTAGGCACAAATATAAAGAAAAACAAGAACATTCCAAAGCCGAATGGAATA
>NZ_BCUY01000218.1 GCF_001591465.1 Cytobacillus firmus NBRC 15306 | reverse complement strand
TGTTAATGACGTTTTATAATGACCCGAAATTGTCGACGCTAGTTGTCCTGAAACTGACGGATTCACTGACCAAAACGAAAGGGAAGCTGTCATTGCTTCCCGAACATTCTTATACATCTACTTGATACGTTTCATTTTTCTTTAGATAAAACCTGACTTCATTTCGACCGGTTAGAATATACCAGTCTCTGCCCAATTCTAGACGGCAGGAAAGAATCTGTCCGTATCCTAGATGAAGCTCAAACCATTCCCCACACCGCATTTTATAACCTGAATTATCCCCCAAAAATACAACCCAACAGTCCAACTCTTCATTGTAATTCATATCTTTCCAGCGGCCCTTCATGAAAGTTCCCCCTGGATGACTTGCTTAATCATATGATCGTCAATGATTCTTCGACCATTTTGTGAGCCGTATAAAAGGCTATGGGTGCAGAGTTTATTAATGAGTCTAGCTGCTCCACCAGAGAACCGATGGATTTCATCTAGGGCTCCGTCAGAAAATATGGGTTGATCCACTCCGGCATACCGAAGATGCCTGGAAACATACTCCCCAACTTGGGCACGGTCTAGATGGCCTAACTGGAATTGGATATCGATTCTTTGACGAATCGCTGCATAGGACTGGAGTCGAAGTCGATCCCACAATTCACTTTGACCGACGAGAATAAGTGCCATCGGGCTTTGCGAATCCATCTTAAAATTCAGAAGGAATCGAACCTCTTCAAGCATTTCCCGATCGAGCAGGTGAGCTTCATCCACTACCACAACAGGTTGGAGTCCTCGTATTCCTTTCATTAATTCAATCTCCCGATGTAGTTGCCGTTTTGCATCTCCTCGATAAAACTTTGCTTCAGAGCCTAACTGTTCTAATAGACCTTTGTAAAAATGGCGAGGAGTTAACTTCGAATCGGACAGATAAAGGACGTGGAATTTCCCTTTGTCCAGTTTGTCCACGAACTTACGGATTGTCGTTGTTTTTCCGGTGCCACTATCTCCACTCAGGATGGCAAAAAGCTGTCTTTCAGCTGCATATTTCAGTCTTCCGAGGATTTCTTGCGTCATGGAAGAATCATAGAGCTGTTCCGTTGGCAGATTTCGGGTAAAAGGGGTATTTTCCATTTCGTAAAAAGCTTCAAACAAGAGAATCATCCTCCTTCCAAACGCCACGGAAGGTTACGGCAGTCTTCTGTTCGCTTTTGCGTTTCTCATTCTTTCGTTCAGCTGCTTTTAATAGTCTGGAAGATTCCACATTCTGCACCTGCAGGTGCTCCGGTAATGCAGGACGTTTTCCTGCTCTTTCTCCAATGATGAGCTTTCTTGCTTTCCAAGGAGCGTGATCCTCAAACT
>NZ_BCUY01000217.1 GCF_001591465.1 Cytobacillus firmus NBRC 15306 | reverse complement strand
GGTTCTATAATATTTGTTGGGGTATCCACACAATTTCAGAAAAAATAAATGCACGTAACCACCCATTCTTTTATACTTGAATTGTCGAGAAACAAGTAAACGAAGGGTGATACGTGCACATGAATTTTAACATGAATATTCCAGGATTAAAAGATGTAGAGATTGAAAAGATAGAGGAAGTTGGGGAGCGTACTGCCCTTCATGTTTCCCTACCTAAACAACCTCACAAATGTCCTAGCTGTGGGGAAATGACAACGAAGGTACATGATTATCGTATACAAAAGATTAAGCATTTGAAATGGTTTGAGCGTTTAACCATTCTCTTCTATAAACGCCGTCGCTATGCATGTGTATGTGGAAAACGCTTCTCAGAGACATCTCCTTTCGTGGATAAATATCAACGCTACACAAAAGAGTGGAATCAAGTAGTGCGTATTCGTGCAGTTAAAGCGAAAACCTTTAAAGAAGCGGGAGAAGTATTAGGTACATCTAGCTCGACAGTCATACGTCGTTTTAAAGAAGTAGCGAAAGACCAGATAACAAGTGGCGTTCGATTACCCAAAGTCATTGCGATTGATGAATATAAAGGCGACACGGATGCCGGAACGTACCAATTGATTATCGCAAATGCGGAAACACATGAGCCGATTGATATTTTACCAAACCGCAGAAAAGATACGATTAAAGATTATCTCTATCAATACGGGGCTGACGTTGAATTGGTTGTCATGGACATGAATCCAAGCTTTAAGGCAGCGGTGAAAAAGGCTTTGGGGCGCCCTGTGATTATTGCGGACCGTTTTCATTATTGTCGGTATATCTATTGGGCAATTGATGAAGTGCGACGAAAAGTGCAGAAAGAATGGCATGCGTATGACCGTAAGAAATGTAAACGAATGCGTCATGTATTATATAAACGAAGTGGAAAATTAACAGAGAAACATCGCTGGTATTTAGATCGCTATCTAGGGATGTCTGAAGAATTGAAGCAGGCGTATGAACTAAAAGAAGCGTATTGTGAATGGTTTGATTGGGCCAAAACAACTAAAAATGTAGCAGAAGTGAAAAGCCGATTAGAAGCCTTTTACCTTAAGGTGGAGGAAGCCGGGATTCCAGCGTTTCTAAAGGCTGTTCAAACGTTTAGAAATTGGCAGGTTGAGATTCTGAATAGTTTTATCTTCCCTTATTCAAACGGTTTTCTAGAGGGGATCAATAACAAAACAAAAGTGATGAAGCGTAATGCATATGGTTTTAGACGCTTCGATCACTTTAAAGCAAAGATATTATTAAACATTCGGTATAAAGAAATCGGGGTTCATTTAGGGTAAGGGTGACGTGCAAATCACATCACCCCAACATTTGACTTAGAGCC
>NZ_BCUY01000216.1 GCF_001591465.1 Cytobacillus firmus NBRC 15306 | reverse complement strand
GAAATCAGTTGATGAGGGGATTATATGAAAAAGAAAATACACCATTCACAGCCTAAAAAAGACGATAAGCCCGTCACGCTTGGCGACTTGCTGAACCAGGACCTGATGGAGCAGCTGAAAGGGAAAAAGCAGGAATTAAAGGCTGCTGAAGATAAACAGAAGGAAGAAGAAGAGCGCAGAAAAAGAGAGGAAAGAAGACTGCGCGAAAAAAATAAAAGTTTTGAAGAACTGCTTGGAGAAAGCGAACTTAACTGGAAAGAATTCAAATAATATTAAAAAAGGGGCCGGCTTTTCTGTCAGCCCCTTTCTTGTCTTATATTATAAGCTTTCTATCATCTATGCTGCTCATATTTATTTAGCATTGCAATAGATTTAATCATAGCAAATTCATCTTCGTTCAGAGGCTTGGCTCTTGCTGCTTCTGCATTTTCTCTAACTTGCTCAGCCCGGCTGGCACCTGCTGTAATAGAAGCGACAGCTGGGTCCGCGAGATTAAACTGAAATGCTATCTCGTTCATGGTGCGCTGGTCAGAAATTTTTTCCCGGATGCTGGTAAGCGTTTTTTTCAATTCAGTATAGCTGTAATCCAAATAGCCTTTACTCTTTACCGATTCTGATGCTTTATCCAGCATTTTGTCGCTGAGCAGCCCTTTGGCCAGCGGCCCTCTTGTAACAGCACTGATGCCTTTTTGATTCAGAAGAGGCAGCGCTTCTTCTTCAGGGCGCCGATCTAAAATGCTGTATTGCATCATGACAGAAACAATGGATGATTTAGATGCAAATTCCCGAATTACATTTGGGCGAATAGAGGAAATGCCATATTGGCGGATGTACCCTTCTTCCTTTAGTTCCTCAAATGCTTCAATGGTTTCATCAATTGGATCTTCAATCGTGCCGCCATGAAGCTGATATAAATCGATGTAGTCCGTATCCAGCCTTTTCAAGCTGTCTTTTAAAGCTTCTTTGATGTGGCTTTTTGAGGGATCCCAGGTCCAGCCATCTTTATTCTTATTCCATCGGTTGCCGGCTTTGGTCGCAATGATCACCTGTTCGCGGACATTCTTTAACGATTGTCCGACAAGCTTTTCGTTTTCGCCAAAATCATATAAATCAGCTGTATCAAAATAATTGATTCCTTCTTCAAGGGCTGCTTCAATAATCTCCTGAGCCTTTGAAGGGCTGGTGCCAATTGACATGCAGCCCAGTCCAAGCTCGCTTACGTACAAGTCTGAATTTCCAAGTCTTCTCTTTTTCAAGTACCCACCTCATTTGAATGTTTTCTATAATTGTACATAAACAAATGAGGCATACTCAAATTTAGAGGCTTATCATTTTATCGCAGTCTAACGGGCAATAAGACCCCCACTTCAAGACTCAGATG
>NZ_BCUY01000215.1 GCF_001591465.1 Cytobacillus firmus NBRC 15306 | reverse complement strand
GTTAAAGTAGGTTTATGAAAAGAAAACGATATACACCAGAGTTTAAATCTCAAATCGTGCTAGAGGTCCTAAAGGAAGAAAAAACCATGAATGAAATCGCTTCATCTCATGGAATTCACGTCAATCAAATTCGACAATGGAGGAATGCATTTCTTGAACAAATGCCTCTGATCTTCGCTAAAGAAAATAAAAAAGCGGATCAAATGAAGGCGGATTATGAAAATCAAATTGAAAACCTCTACGCTGAGGTTGGCCGTTTAACCACGCAATTGTCGTGGCTTAAAAAAAAATCTGGAATCAAGGAGTAGGGCCGAACGTATTCAAATGATTGATTGGGATGATAAAGAACTGCCAATCACCACCCAGGCTGAGCTGCTTGGACTCAATCGTTCTAGCTTGTATTATAAGCCTGTCGAGCCTTCTCCTGAAGAAGTATTTATCAAGCATAAGATTGACGAGGTTTATACTAAACATCCTTATTTCGGTTCCAGACGAATTACCGTTGTTCTAAACAACAGTGGACTCAATATTAATCGTAAGGCCGTACAACGCCATATGAGAGAAATGGGCATTGCGGGGATTTCTCCCGGCCCCAACCTTAGTAAACGCAAACTGGAGCACCGGATTTATCCGTATCTCCTTAGAAATTTGGCCATTACCCGCCCTAATCACGTCTGGGGTATTGATATTACTTATATTCGCCTCCAGCGTGGCTGGATGTATCTTGTGGCCCTAATAGACTGGTATTCTCGCTTTGTCGTTAGCTGGGAGCTTGACCAAACACTAGAGATTGATTTTGTCTTGGAGGCAGTGAAACGGGCTCTATCGGTTGGGCAGCCAGAGATCTTAAATAGTGATCAAGGCAGCCATTTCACCAGTCCTAAATATACTGAATTACTGCTTGATAAAGACATCCGAATTAGTATGGACGGAAAAGGAAGAGCCCTTGACAATATTGTTACAGAGAGGTTATGGAGAACGATTAAATATGAGGAGGTCTACTTAAAAGATTACGAGAGTCCAAGAGAAGCAAGGAAAGAGATTAACAATTTCATCCACTTCTATAACTATGAACGCCCTCACCAATCGCTTGGCTATAAACCCCCTGCCTCCGTTTATGGCCTCGGAGTGATTCATCCTTAAGGGAGGATGCTTCTCAGGAGAGAACCTGTCAAGGGTACGGCAAGCCCTCGCTCCGCTCGCCCTTGACAGAACCTCCCCTGAGAAGGAAAAATAAAGTAGGATGAATTACTCGCAAAAAAATGTGCACCCACCAACCCCACAGCCCCAGTGAGCACCTCTAGCTCCTAAAAGCAGACGTCCATTATGACTCTGACCCACCTTAAAAATTTTAAATTAGTGTCTTGACGATGGGGTCCACTTT
>NZ_BCUY01000214.1 GCF_001591465.1 Cytobacillus firmus NBRC 15306 | reverse complement strand
GTCAAGTCCACTATTTTGTGTAAATTCATTCCTAGGAAAAAACAAGTTATACAGCTCTTATGTTTTTGAAGTAGTGGAAGGGGCCCCTTCCACTACTTCAAAAATTTCGCTCCGCAGATTCTACTGCTTCTTTTCTTTAATGATTCTTTTTCCAACTTCCTCTGCATAATCCATCAAGACAGCTCCAATGAGCCTGTAAGCGGATTGTGTGTTAGGAAAGATTCTAATGACTCTTTCTCTTCTGCGAACCTCTCCATTTATTCTTTCAAGTGAATTTGTGCTCCGAATATGCTTATGGTACTTGGTATCTTCGTTTAGGTATTGGATTCCATCTTCAAAACCATCTTCTAATATCTCAATGGCTCTATCGAGCTTTGGATGATCTTTATACTTCTCAATAAACTCATTTTTGTATCTTCTCGCATCTTCCACTTTCGCAACTTCAAATATTCTTTTTAGCGCGATCTTTACTTCATCCATATCTTTTTTCGGCATATGAGTGATGATGTTCTTTTTAAAATGAACGGTGCATCGCTGCCAGGCAGAGCCGACAAATTCTTTTCCAATGGCAGCTTTTAAGCCCTTATGGGCATCTGATATGATTAGCTTTGGTGCTTGTAATCCTCTTGACTGTAAGTGCTGGAAGAATCTTTGCCAAGCTTCACAGCTCTCCACATGATCTACTCTTAAGCCAAGAATTTCCCGTCTATCATTCTTATCAACCGCAGTGGCAATGTAGACAGCTTTGGAAACCACCCGATTGTGCTCCCTTACTTTAATATACATGGCGTCTGTAAAAATATAAGGGTAATACATCGTATTTAGAGGCCGGTTTGCCCATTGATTCACTATCGGATCCAGCTTCTCCGTCAGAGTGGATACGAAGGATTTGGACACCTTTTGACCACAGAGCTGTTCCACGATGTTAGACACTTTTCTAGTGGAAACCCCGTTCACAACCATTTCAAGCATAGAGAGGACGAAAGCCTGGTCACATCGAGCATATTGTTCAAACACAGTAGTAGAAAAATCACCACTTCTGGTCCGGGGTACTCTTAGTACAATCTTGCCGATGCTTAAGAGAAGTTCGCGGTCATAGTATCCGTTGCGGTAATCATGACGGCTAGTTGTTCGCTCATAAGGATGTGCTTTTAGATGATGATCACGCTCTTTTTCCATGAACTCGTTTAATACCAGGACAATAGAAGCTTTTATCACTGAGTCGATGTTTGAATCCATGACGGATTCTTTTAAAATGTCAAGATTTAGGTTAAACTGTAATTGAGTCATAATTAATTCCCTCCAACTTGTTTTCGTCGCTGATAACATTGTTGACCAAAGGAATTAATTTGACTCATTTTCTTTTTACACAATTATATGGGCTTGACC
>NZ_BCUY01000213.1 GCF_001591465.1 Cytobacillus firmus NBRC 15306 | reverse complement strand
CATTTTATTGATAAGCAGAGCTCCAGCGGGATGGGAGATAATTCAATCGATCTAGTGAATGATATTATTAAAGAATGATGTTAGTTCAGTAGCATATTCCTTTAGGAGGACATGTAACTAATGCACAGAAAAACAAAAAAGATACTCTTCAGTGTTGGCATAACCCTCCTGCTTGGAGGATGTTCTGGTATGAGTACAAATACCAGTCATGACAGTGGAAAAGCAAAAGAAGTAAAAACCTTGCCTTCTGGTGATACGTTTATCAGTGTACAGGATTATACTGGGAAAGGTTATTCTCTTGCGAATGGAAAAGAATCGGATAAAATTGCTGAAGCAAACAAAGCTCAGATTGACGAAGCTACTAAAAAGTTTTTCCAGGAAAAATATAAAACGGAAGTAAAGGTCCATAATGTGGTTGGTGCCGAAGATGGTGCAACAGTATTTGTCGAATCTGTTGGAGAACCGCATTTCTATACTTATGCAGTAGTACCGATTATTGAAAAAGAGAATAAAATAGATATAGACAAGATTTGGGCGGATGATTTTCAAGTACAGAATGCCATCAAAGGCGGACTCTATCATATGATTTTCAAGGAAGAGTTCCAACAGCTTGATAAGTACTTCGATTCCCTCGCTGCTGAAGGTGAAATAACAGGAAAAACAAAAGAAGCTCTTCAAAATGTTGGCGGGTATGGCTTTATGACACCTTACTATCTAATATCAACATCCAAGAACGATGAATCAATTATTCCAGTATATAAGTTATACCTAAGTAATCCTAAGGAAAGTGTTGAAAAACTAAAAGTCGCATTTGATGAAAGTAAATTTTCAGCAGAAAATTTAACAATTGGGATTCAGCTATTTATGAAAGACAAGGATGCTAAACCAAGTGAAAAAATCTTTAATCAGGTTGTAAAAGATGTGGAAGAAATGAAAAATATCCCAAGGGGCTCTTATGGGATAGTCCTTAATGATAACTATATCCATAGGGAAACTTCTGAGGGCTTTAAAGAAAGTTCCTTAGAGAGAGATTACCCTGACTCTATTGTGAAGGAGTAAGAGAATTTCACCTCCCCAATCCCCTGTTTAAACTTGTAAATGTATTATTTTGATAACATTAGGGAGGACTGATTCATGCACAAGAAAGCAAAAGTTTTACTCTGCAGTATGGGAACTTCTTTCATGCTTGGAGGATGCTCCGGCATGATCAACTCAAACAACTACCAGAAAAATGAGCAAACAAAAGATACACAGGCTGCCCCTTCTGAAGAAACTAGGATTAGCGTTCAGGATTATACTGGTGAAGGCTATGCATTACCATACGGAAGAGTGACAGATGAAATTGCTGATAAAAATCTTGCTCAGATAGTGGAAGCTGCCACCAGTTTTTT
>NZ_BCUY01000212.1 GCF_001591465.1 Cytobacillus firmus NBRC 15306 | reverse complement strand
ATTGAGTCAAGTTTTTGTTGGAACTATTTTTCGGTAGTTTTTCTCTCTTCTTTTTCGTCGCCTTCATAAAGATTTTTGTGAACGCTTTCCAGTCCTCGTACTTTGTCAAAATTTAGAGAATGGCAATTTTAAAAACCCCGAAGTGCTTTCAATGCATGATATACTGGTTTTCCTTTTTGCCTCGTTAGGTACGACAGGTTATTTCTTGTTGCCTCACCAGCTGAATTTTTTAACTTTTCCACGTAATGTTTTGGTTGTTTTTCAAGTGAATGGTCATCGAGTCCATTTACTTTTCCTAAGAGGGTCTTGATTTCCAACTTATCTTTTAGTCCAACCATAAAGTCGATAAAGGCATTAAGACCAGTATCACACCAACTGCGACCGTTCTTTAGACGCTTGGCAAATACACTCATTGTCCCTTCAGATGCCCCCATTGTCCGATAATTTGATGTATCTATTCCTTTTTCCTTTAGCCATTCTCTGTAATCACCCAACGCATTTGGATACTTTGATAATTGGTTAATAAATTGTTCTAATCTTTCCTCTGCCTCCTCATCTTCTAGGGTACCCACTGCACTATTGAGTTCCGTAAGGAAGCTTTCTACATCATATTTAGCTAACTTCTTTCGGATTTCTCTGTATCTTTTATGGCCTTTAAATAGACTTTTTACCTCTTTAGCTACATGAAATCGGTCAAGTGTATAGAACGCATTTTTAAAGTATTCCTGGCATGCTGTGATCCATCCAGCTCCATCGCCGTTAATTATCAAGTAATGTTCCTTGGGGTTATAGCTGTAATTATCGATTAGAAACTGTTCAAAACCTTCCCAAAACGGCACTTTTCCTTTATGGATATAATGCCTTTTAGAAACTAGACTGGTTCTTTTTCCGTTCACAATCCAACCCTCATGGACTGCTGCAATTTTTTCTTCTTTACCACGTCGTTTGGTTCGTTGTCTTTTGACATAGAGCCCATCCACTTCTACAAAGAGGACCTGTCTCACTTGGTCAGTTGGCTTTTGATATTTAACCTCGGTTTGAAGAATATGTTGCCGAATTGTTTCATGGCTAATTACCTTATAACCAAGAAGCTTCTCAAGCATAGAGGATGCATGCCGGTAAGATGTTCCTTCAACAGCCATTTCCATAGCCAACGTTTCTACGAGGGGACTAAATCCTTTAGAGCCCTCAAACTCTAAGTATTGATCCAAAAGGTAAACATAGTGTCCATTGATTCTGTCTTTGTAATAGTTTCGCTGAATGAGTACAGGACCGAACGAAGTATCCATTTCTACGGACCGTTTATCCTGGAGATAGTATCTTTGTTTATCTCTGTTATCCGCAATATGTTGATCCATGTCTTCTAATATTTTTACTAGTACGTCCCCAAATGTTTTTT
>NZ_BCUY01000211.1 GCF_001591465.1 Cytobacillus firmus NBRC 15306 | reverse complement strand
CCCCATATCCTCCTTTGATTCCTCTGAGTCTTGAAGTGGGGGTCTTACTGCCCGTTAGACTGCGATAGAACAAAGAGAGGAAGATACGATGAAACACATTTTTCAAAAAGGAAAGGATCCTTCCAAGCCTGTATTATTGCTGCTTCACGGAACGGGAGGTACAGAAACTGACCTGCTGCCGCTTGCAGGTCATATTGATCCGGAGGCTTCTGTTCTAAGTGTGCGCGGTAATGTGCTGGAAAATGGGATGCCGAGATTTTTCCGCAGGCTGGCAGAAGGTGTCTTTGATGAAGAAGATCTGATTTTTCGAACAAAAGAATTAAACGGATTTTTAGATGAAGCCGCACAGAAATACGGATTTGAGCGTGAAAACATTGTGGCAATTGGCTATTCAAATGGAGCTAATATTGCAGGAAGCTTATTATTCCTTCATCAAAACTCCTTAAGAGCAGCGATTCTGCACCATCCGATGGTTCCAAGGCGTGGTGCTGAATTGCCTGATCTCAGAGGAACATCAGTATTTATCGCAGCCGGAACCAATGACCCGATTTGCCCGGCAGAAGAATCCACTGACTTACAGTCATTATTGGAAAGTGCAGGAGCTAAAGTCGAACTTCACTGGGAAAGTTTTGGTCACCAATTAACCATGGGTGAAGTTCAGGCTGCCGCCCGCTGGTATAAACAAATATAAAAAAAGTTATTCTGACGAATTATAAGGGAAGAGAATGAAAGAATAGGGAGTGCTATCATGGGTATCCTATCAAGGTTATTTGGAAATTCAACTAAAAAGGAGACGATTAATATGGAAAATGTAAAATTAGCAGTCATTTTTTACAGCATGGGCGGAACAAACTATCAATTGTCTAAATGGGCGGAGGAAGGCGGCAAAGAAGCCGGTGCGGAAGTTAAAGTTTTTAAGGTCCCGGAACTGGCACCGCAATCAGCAATTGAAGGCAATCCTGCATGGAAAGCAACTGTTGAGGCTACAAAGGATGTGCCTGAAATTAAGCCGGACGACCTTGAATGGGCAGATGCTATTATATTCAGCGTACCGACCCGTTTCGGCAATATGCCTTCCCAAATGAAGCAGTTCCTTGATACAACTGGCGGTCTTTGGGCGAAAGGAAAGCTTGTGAATAAGGCAGTAAGCGCAATGACTTCAGCCCAAAATCCGCATGGCGGCCAAGAAGCAACCATTCTTTCGCTTTATACTACGATGTATCATTGGGGTGCGATTGTGGCTGCTCCCGGTTACACCGATCCGGTTCTTTTCGGAGCAGGCGGCAACCCATATGGAACAAGCGTAACGGTTGATCAGGACGGAAACATGATTGAAGATGTTAAAGAAGCTGTTAAGTATCAGGCGAAAAGAACTGTCACAGTTGCTGAGTGGATTAAAAAAGGAAATCAAT
>NZ_BCUY01000210.1 GCF_001591465.1 Cytobacillus firmus NBRC 15306 | reverse complement strand
AGTCGAAAATGACATCCCGGTTATGATCCCAGATGATAATCTTCACATTACCATGGCCATGTTTCTTAAGGGATGGACCAAGATGATTTTTGATAAAATCCCGTTCTTCTTCACCTGTGTACAGGCAGCAGTCCCATACCTGCTTTGCTTCAGGTTCGTTCTGAATGGTGATTCCCCAGATGGGCACCCCTTCCTCTTCCATCGCCGCTATGTACTTCGAATAATACCGTCCCTCTGTGATTCAAGATTACTATTTATTAAACTCATGCCCTCGTTAATAAGTACATTCTTCTACAAAGAGAACAATTATATGTCGTTCGAATACGCAGTATCGTTGTACTGCGTAGCAACCCACTTCATAATTTGGTCACTAACTTAATCCACTTATAACCATCCAGCATTTATAACAGAATTTTTAGTAAGTATAATTAGATATAAGAGTCTACTTTTTGGGCTGGTCAAGTGCTTGGTAAGCTACCTGATACTTTCCTCCATCCGCAACTTCTGAATGGTACAAGGCCTTGAGGGCATTGTTTTTCTCAAGACCATGCTCAGCCTTCAGTTCTTTAAAGCGTGTATGGAGTTCTTTATTTTCCTTAATTAGTTGTTGCATTTGCGATTTTAAATACTTCAAAATATTTAGCTCCTTTCTGAATCTCTAAGTTTAGCTTAAATTTTACGTGAAATAACCTGTTTAAAAAGATCCCTAAATTGCTCCCGGTCTTCTGCTGTAAAAGGCTTTGGTCCCTTCGTTCGCTGTCCGCTTTTTCTAGCCATTGCACTTAAATAACGTGTTTGTAATAATTGGTCAATATTTTCATTTGTATATCTAAATCCTTTATGGTGGAGGACGATAATTCCTTTTGCTAAACCTAGTGACGCAAGACCATAATCTTGCGTCACGATAATATCTCCTTTTTCCACTAACTTCACAATCCGATAATCTGCAGCATCTGCTCCAGAATCAACATAAATGGTTTTCACTCCTGATGGCTGTTCTGCATTAGAAAAATGAGAAAAGCTTGTAACAAGGATAACCGGAATTTCAAAATCCCTTGCTTCTGCAATAATAATATCTTTCACCGGACAAGCATCTGCATCCACATAAATTTTCATCTTTCCCTCCTGTTAAAAAGTTCGACTTACTATTTAACTTAATCTTTTTCAACTATAAAATAGACTGGTGACTTTTGTTTTAAAATAATCAAGAGTTCTTCCTTTTGCTGTATTTTTCTATCCTCATATTATACTTTATAGAATTTTGTTGGCAAATGGTCGTTCAATGGCCTACAAAAAACGCAGGGACGGTTATAGTAATTACTATAGGTGCATTTATATTAAGACTTTTGCCGTATAAAGTCGCTAAAACTTTGTTATTTATTCTCGCTTTCATTTGTTTTTATTATAGTTATTATC
>NZ_BCUY01000209.1 GCF_001591465.1 Cytobacillus firmus NBRC 15306 | reverse complement strand
AAAATTTCCCCATCTATAATTAACGATGTTGGGAGGTCTACTGGACTTTCTGGAAGATTGAGATCTTGCTTGTCTGGTTTTTGATACTTGGATTTTAATAATAAACTTATTTGCCCATTAGCTTCCAATATACCGTATTTGACTTCGCGAACTTAAAAGACATTATTTTGACGGAGTATACTCAATACTTGATTTACATCCAATTTGTTCTTTGTAAGTAACTTTCTGTCCATAACACCATCTCGAATGATGATGTTAGGATTGCCTAATAAGAGAGAACGTGTCGATTTATTTTTTAGAGTCATAAACTCTATTCCAAACATAAGAAACGTCCACAATCCGATGGCATATAAAAAATGAAAAATCCCTACCTTATCTTCATAAATGGTATTTCCTAAAAGATCTCCAAGTACTAACACAAAAACTAAGTGAAACGGGGTTAACTGATAGATGGATGTTCTGCCTGTTATGATAATGATAAAAAATAAAGTTGCAAAACCAACGATGACTTTGATCGTCAGTAAACCAATATTAACTTCTTCCAAAGTTTTTTCCTCCAATTTAAATTTTACTTAGTTGTAAGATCTTGAGGTTTAGATAAAGAGGCTAGTTTTAGTATTAAAGCTCGAGTTACAATTCCAACAATGATTTAATATATGAATGAATATCTGTATCTCCACTCTAAATAATTAACAAGTTTGACCCACTCGCAAAAGGGTTCACCAATAAAGGCGTATGTGAGTACCATAGTGATTTGTGCGATTATAAAAATTTTCCATGTTCTAAAATATTGATATAACAACATGTAAGCTACAGGTACCATTGAAAAATCAAAAGGAAAGGCCCTGGGAATAAAAGGTAGGAGTGCAATGGGGTAATCCCAAAAACTGTATTGTGCACCAACTACATCTAATAAGGTTGTTGTCAAGATAATTATGGTACCAAATAACAAAATTTCTAAAATAATGTCTCGTTTAACAAGTTTAGCCCATATAACCCAAGGCACAACTAAAAAAACGACTAGTATCCACCATTCCCAAGTTAAAAACTCATTTTTTAGCCAACTATTTAATTCTAAATGATAGAGCTTATCTTCTAATAAACGTATTTCCTTAAGATTTTCAAATATATTATCTATTGATATCACCTCTATATTTAAATGAAAAGGTAACAGATATTTTTGAATTCAAACTCTTTGAGCTGCCTTTTTAGTATTACCGTTTTTTAGTAATGAATTTCCATCGTAAATAAGAAAAAACCCATGTTGGAAGTTCTTATAATAAACGGGTTTTCGACTTTTTTTCAAATAAGTCAGAAATATATTAAAAACAAAGTTAAATCTAGATTTAAGATAGAACAATAAAAACAGGATACATCAACTTATAATAATGGAGAAAGCACGCGAGCACCCTGTTCAACTATGCGCTCAGTCAGGGATCGTTGCAGCAAGTCTTCAATTTTTAATGGTACAGAATCAGTAAGATT
>NZ_BCUY01000208.1 GCF_001591465.1 Cytobacillus firmus NBRC 15306 | reverse complement strand
AGTCAAGTCCTGGTTATTGTGTAAAATCAATGGCAAGTGTTTTCAACCAAACCCTTTCATTTTTTTAGCGAAGCTTCCATGGATTTTTTTCTTCATCTCCGGGAAGGGATGTCAAATGGTTTTCAATTTGACATCCCTTCCCGGAGATGTAATCATCCATGATGGAAGTGAAGCTGAAAATACGACTACTTTAGCCTGCCACCCATTAAAGATTTCCTCTTTAAGTAATCTGACTCATGGTAATGCATCAGAACTGCGCCAACCAAACGGTACGCTGATTGAGAATTGGGGAAAATGCGAATCACTCTTTCCCTCCTGCGAACCTCCTGATTAAGCCGTTCCAATGAGTTGGTACTTCGGATATGGATCCGGATATGTTCAGGAAAATTCATATACTGAATGGTATCTTCGAAACCTTCATCCAAGATGGCAAGCGCTTTTTCAAATCTCGCCTCATTACTAAAACGGTTCATCAATTCACCCTTGAACTGGCGTATGTCATCAATCGTAACTGCTTCAAATATCCGCTTAATCATCATGCGGATTTCGGCTGTATCCTTTTTGGGCAATTTTCCAAGGATATTCCGTTTGAAGTGGACATTGCATCTTTGCCAGGCCGTCCCGATAAATTCACGTTGAATGGCTTTCTGAAGCCCTTGGTGAGCATCCGAGACCAGTAGTTTTGGTGATTGAAGGCCGCGTGATTTAAGCTGTTGAAAAAAACGGCTCCAGCTTTCGTAACTTTCCGCATGGTCAACACTTAGGCCGAGTATTTCACGGGTGTTATTCTCTGCAATGGCTGTCGCAATATAAACAGCCTTGGATACGACACGATTGTGCTCACGGACCTTTATATACATGGCGTCGGCAAAAACATAAGGGTAGTAGGTTGTATTCAGGGACCGACCGGCCCATTCATTTACAAGGGGATCAAGCTTGTGTGTAAGAGATGAAACAAACGATTTGGATACATTCTTACCACAAAGCTGTTCTACAATGTTGGTCACTTTCCTCGTTGAAACGCCATTTACAACCATCTCCACCATTGAAAGGACCAGGGCCTGGTCACATCGTGAATACTTTTCGAAAACAGTAGTTGAGAACTCGCCATTACGTGTCCGTGGAACCTTTAAGGTTATATTTCCGATACTCATCAACAGTTCACGTTCATAGTAACCGTTTCGGTAGTCACGGCGTTCAACAGCGCGTTCATAAGGGGCAGCCTTTAAATAGTCATCCCTTTCCTTTTCCATAAACTCATTTAGTACCAACACAACGGCTGATTTAATGACCATATCAAGATTGGAATTTACAATAGCTTCTTTTAAAACATCAACATTCAGGTTAAACTGTACTTGAGTCATTACTATTCCTCTTTTCACTAGTTTTTCTGTGGTAGAAAACAGTGTTGCCAAGAGTGAATAAAATGACTCTTTCTTTTTACACAATTATATGGGCTTAACCGGTTTCCTCCTTTTTGTGTCC
>NZ_BCUY01000207.1 GCF_001591465.1 Cytobacillus firmus NBRC 15306 | reverse complement strand
GTTTCTGGCATTTACATGATGTTAGTTTTGGCAGTATATTTATAAATCATTTTGTATCATTTTTTAACAAAAAACTGTATACGCACTTATATTTATACTCAATTGGCAAGCAGTGCTTATTGCATTAACGGGGTTAGTTCAATAAGGATTTAGGAAAAGGGAGTACAAACAACCTTAAATGGGAAACTTAATTAAGTAAAAATCATAAGGAGGTTTTTCCATGGAAACAAAAGCTGCTGTTACCTTTGGAAGTGGTGAACCATTTGAAATTAAACACATAACGATAGATGAACCACAAACGAATGAAGTGTTGATTCGTCTTGTAGGGACCGGAATTTGCCACACCGATATTCTTGCTCAAACACAAGCTTATCCGGTTCCACTTCCTGCAGTACTTGGTCATGAAGGTGCAGGGATTGTTGAAAAAGTCGGCAACGGTATTTCTCATATTCAACCTGGTGACCATGTTGTTCTTTCTTATAGTTCTTGCGGTTCATGCGACAATTGTTTGACCGGCAAAGCATATGCCTGTGAGCGGTTTTATGAATTGAATTTTGAAGGAAGAATGGCAGATAGATCTACTCGCTTACACGTTGAGGGGCAAGATGCTTCTAACTTTTTCGGACAATCTAGTTTTGCATATTACGCGGTAGCCAATGCAAGAAACGTCATAAAGGTCCCAAAAGATGTTCCACTTGAAATGCTCGGACCGCTAGGTTGTGGGGTACAGACTGGAAGTGGAGCGGTATTAAATAAATTAAAACCGGAACCCGGCACAAGCATTGTTGTCTTTGGCGCTGGTACAGTAGGTTTAAGTGCAATTATGGCGGCTATTGTATGTCATTGCGGCATTATTATTGCCGTTGATGTTCAAGAAAACCGATTAGAGTTAGCAAAGGAATTAGGAGCCACACATACCATTAACGCAAGAGAAGGAAATGTTTTAGAAGCAATCATGAAGATTGCTGAAAAGGGTGTAAACTACGCTATTGAGTCTAGCGGTCGCCCTGAAAATTCGAGAAATGCGGTGGATTCACTTACCGTAACAGGAAGAGCGGTACAAGTGGCGGGTGGTCCTATTGGTTCGGAAGTAACGTTGGATATCAATACGATTCTTTTTGAAAGAAACTATGAAGGATTTTTGATGGGTGAAGGTGTTCCTCAAATATATATCCCTAGATTAATCGAACTATACAAGCAGGGGAAATTCCCGTTTGATAAATTGATTACGTATTACTCTTTTGAAGACGTCAATAAAGCAGTAGAAGACGCTCATAAGGGTACAACCATTAAACCAATCCTAAAATTTTCATAAATATTTAGACCAAATAGACTTTTGACTTGTAGAAGAGAACATATAAAATAAATGTTTGTGAAATTAAGCTAACGAGTGCGTTAATGGGATAAGCATATGTATTAAATAAAGGCTTAATACACAAGATTTTATGCATAACTTGTATATTAAGCCTTATTTTCCATTAAAAAAATATACTGCCATTAGCGACATTTCTTAATTGCCAAATACATAGTTCAAATT
>NZ_BCUY01000206.1 GCF_001591465.1 Cytobacillus firmus NBRC 15306 | reverse complement strand
AGGGTGTCACTTTTGGAGTTATTTCGCACTCATTTTAAGTGCTATTTTGCACTATATATAAATATAAAAAGGTCCGATTTCCCAGCATTAAAATTGGGAAATCAGACCTTTTTTGTTACTTTACAAACGCACCCGATTACGGAAAATTGAAGAACTTCAAAGTTGCAAAATAGTTCCTCAGTTATTTTGCTAAAGCCCTTGTTAGTTGAACACCACGCTATTCTTTTAAGGCACTTCCTGAGACATTGACTCTCTTTGATACAAAGAAATACACGAATACATAAACAAATAAACTTCCAATTACAAGATAGTATATTTTAGCAGTAGAAGTATAAATGAACATAGCGAAATATAGAATAAATAATTGTGCATATAATACAACCAAGACAAACTTTAAGAAAGAATCATTTATCTGGGTTTTAGAAATAGGGTAAAGTAATACACTTTGTTTAATTTCATGTTGTAAAGGAATTACTTGATATCCAGTCATAAATAAAATTAGGAGATTAAAAATCCAACCACTTGTTGGTATAGCATAATTAACAAATATGCCAATTAAAGTTAGTCTTAAATAAAGGTAAAAGTAATCATTATATCTTACAAACAAGTGTGAGTATAAATATACGAATGTGCTACTTTGACTATATGGGATACACCTTTTCAGAATCATAGTGAGCAAACGTCTATTCCGAAAAGAACGTTTAAGATTAGGAACATCCATGAAAATATTAATAAATTTAAAGTTTCTTAATAAGGCACTTTCTTCTTCAACTATTAGCCACTGCCAATTCAGATTTCTTTTTTTTCCTATAAAATAAATTAAATAGACGAAATTTATACTCATTAAAACAAGCTCAAAAACCCAGTCATTTTTAAACAAAAAGTAACACATTAAATATATTGAAAAAAACCTATTTAACCTATGTAACACAAATTGTACATGGTTCTTTAACCATTGTTCAGTCCACTTCATTAAAATGTTATAAGAAACAATCCCCACTATTAAAAAGAAGACTGGAAGACTTATATTAGTTTTGTGTAAAAATAGGGATAATAAAATGGTAATCAAACTAAGCGATTTAATAAAATCAATAACAAAACTATATACAAGTGATTTAATAAAATACGACTTTAATTTCCATTCTAATGGCAACAAAAAGACTATATCTGCCCTTTTAATAAATGTACGAACTTTTGTCTGCATTAAAATGAAGGTTACAAATAGTGATAAGATTACTTCAACAGATATTTGAGGAGGTATCCACTGAAGAAATAAATTAAAATAATAAATAAAGATACTACTAATAATCAGAAAAAAATAAACAACATTCGCACCAATTATTGAATAGTATCTGAACATCTTTCTATAAAATTCCTGAACCCTTAACCCCCATAATGTTTTTATATCCATTAATACACCCATACTTTCATTGAATAATATCCTAATGGCACTATATGTATAATTCAATTAGCTAATTTTTCTTGTTGTACAATTGCACCGGTAAGTTTGAGTACATTGTTTCACAACTTACACAAAAATTAACATAAATATCCATTTTAATTTAGA
>NZ_BCUY01000204.1 GCF_001591465.1 Cytobacillus firmus NBRC 15306 | reverse complement strand
AGTTAGTGAAGTCAGCTGCAAGGATATTTTCTGGGTCTAACCCCAAAGCCCCGTAGTTCCCCTACTGCAACTCCACCTTCAACAACAATTTTTTTATAGTTACTCCTTTTAAATGTTATACACCAAAATCCCTATGGATTTATATGATAATTGAAAAATTAATAGATGGGATAAAATCATAACGTCTTAAAAATACTGGAGTAAAAACCCTGTGATTAATTTCCATTTTCATAAACATAAAAATACTTTATTGACAAAACCTATTACAGAAAAAGTTGTAAGGAGTGATTAACAAGCTATGTGGAATTAAAGGACGTAAGAGAGCAGCTCAAATTATTATATCATGGTTATTTCGAGTTTGAGGTAGAAAGATACAAGCAAGCAAGAACACTCCTGAAAGAAGGTAATCAAACGAAGAAATTGTTGAAAAAACAAACATAAGTTTCTATGAATTAGAACTGGTGAAACAACAGCTTAAGCAATACGAGGAAAAGTTTATATGGGAATTGAACGCAGAACAGTGACAGTTATCAAAGATGACAATATAGGAGTGAACAAATGAAGAAAATTTTATTAATTTTAGCGATAGCATTCTTCACTGTTGGTAGCGGTGCTTCTGCAGAAGTTGCAGGTGAAGGAGAAGTAATAGAAATAAAAGACAAAACTACAAAAACATTTATGTACCAAATACTATCGATGCCATACATACACCATGTTGCATCAGATTTTTACCATAAAAAATACAATGCGGAGTCAATTGGATGGGGATTGAATCAGAAAATATTCGTATCTGGATACAAAAAGCTAAGCCCAATCCAGGTGAGGCTAGCTATACCCACATTGTAAAAGTATATATCCCATATGAAAAAATTATTATTAACGATAAAAAAGAAATAAAAACAGCTGATACGTTTGTTTTTGCAATAGATGGAGATATGTTTTCACTTTGTTCTGAGTCGCATCAGCAATACCTGCAGCTGCGTATGCTGTGGTGTAAACGCTGACAAACAAGCAAAATAGAATACAAACATATGTGCAGCTAAAGGAGATACTTTTTTAAATTACTTTTATTCTTTTTAAAAGTGTATGACCAGCATTTTTCGTCCGAGCTCGCTGGCAAGTCACTCAAGGCACCCTAATCAGCACATGAATCTCTATGACTTGTCTGCTACTTAATTTGTTCATACCAATGTCATTTTTTTAGTTTCAGTATTCTTACTAATATTGGTGCCGTATACAGAGGAATATGTTTTCCAACCTCCATCTACATTTTTAACTTTGTATACATTATTTTTTAGGATACGGCTTGCTAAATATCCTCTTAATCCAACCTGGCAACTAACATAAACAGTCTGATCTTTTGGGATTTCTCCTAATTTATTTCTTACGAAAGATTGCCATTCATAATTGAGTGCGAGATCCGCTGGCTGGCGCAGTAGCGTTGGCATAGTTGCCTGTAAAAAATCAAGTTTATCGACAGCAGTATCCAATCCAATTGTATGTTCGACTTTATCCTCTTTATCGGATATGCCTGAGAGTCAGATGTTAAGTGCACTATCATGTATAAAATAAGCACCCTATTAGGGTGCTT
>NZ_BCUY01000203.1 GCF_001591465.1 Cytobacillus firmus NBRC 15306 | reverse complement strand
CCTGAATCCGTGATAAAAAATAATTTTTCCGATAATTTTAGGAATTCCTTATTTTCTTGCCATTCGTACTAATTTAAGTTGGATTGATTGGTTTTTGTGTACACTAAATAAAACCTGCTTACCTATAATTTTTTTCAGGTCTTATTACCTATTCAGTTTCCTAGGCTTATGTTGAAAATGAAAGATACAGTCGTTTAAAAGTAGGAAACCAAGGACTATGATTTCCAAACTTTAAGTAAATTCTTCGGGAATGCTTTACCAATTTTGCAGCTAATGTAATCAAATTCTGGATAACCGTTTTTACTCGGCGACGGAAGACCTTTCTTTTAAGCGGCGCATCCCCTGATTTCAGGCTTTCTTGGCCAATAATCCGAAGGAGATTGTAGGTTAAACATCCAAGATGTAAGATTAATTCATTGGTGGCAAATTTCCCAGAAGGGAAACGTTCTAGGTCTAAATCCGTTTTTAATCCACTGTGGAATTGTTCACAAGTGCCATGTTCGTGATAAAGGCTAATTATTTCCTCTGTTTCATTAGGTAGGGTAGTCCAATAGCTCTCAAACTCAACATCTGGGACTAAGAGGATTTGGCCGGTTTTATCAATCGTTCTTTCTGTTACTTTATAGACTTGGCGAATGGCTTTTTTCATTCCCTTTGGAGTTGTTTCTAAAGCACCATAGAATACACGTTTTCCTTCTCGCTCCTGAACGCATTTACCGAATTGTTCAGCTACCATGAGCCAGTTTTCAGGCTTTTCACGGCGAGGATTTCGTTTAATTATGAAATCGGCCTTTTCATTCACACAAACTTTTAGGTTTTCGACACTATCGTTTCCTGCATCCATACGGACCAATAACGATAGATCAGTAATCATCCGAGAATATATAATACTTTTCTCGAGAAATTTCTCAGTATCCTTTTGAACGTGTGTGCTTCCTTCCCGAAGTTCTACATTTACAACGTAGCCTTCTTGACCCAAATAGGAGAAGTTAGGGGAATACCCGTCACATCCTTTGTATGTGCGACTAACCCCTTCTTTCTTAGTATTTGAGTTATCAAATGGCGATACATCAATATCCAGAGGTACGTATGATTTTTTGTCACTAGTAATTGTTGGAGTGACAGGAGAATCAAATTGCCGTATTAGTTTAGCCGATTCTTCCAGAACAATGGATTTCCATCCAGTCACCTTGGCAATTTGATCGAGTCGTTGCCGTAGTGTGGGACTTGATGGAACCACTTGAATATCCAATGCACGATAAAAGAAGGGATCATCTCGAAATTCTTCGATATGGTCGAAATCATTCTTACCTTGGCACAATAGACCCACATAAGAAGTGGTAACATCTCCATTAAGAATGGCCGGAGACGACTTGATTTCTGGGACCTTTAAGGATGAAAAACGTTTGTAAAATTTTGTTTTTGATAAAAGCAAACCTATTAAACCTAGACCCGAATGGGTCGTTAATGTATCATCGGAATCTTCTAAAATAAACTTAACCAATTTCAACACCTGCCTGGTGAAATAAAATTATCAACATAAATCAGCTGATAACATTATTATATCAGGCTTTGTGGGCACATTTATTATTAATTACGTCACGGACTCAGG
>NZ_BCUY01000202.1 GCF_001591465.1 Cytobacillus firmus NBRC 15306 | reverse complement strand
AGGTTGTAATTAACGGACCTGAAGCAACTGCAGGGTCGACTTTAAACTTGTACAGAATTAAAGGTATTATCGTACCCGCAAGTGTACCGATAATGAGAGTGATTAACAGAGAACTTCCAACAACTAAGCCAAGCGTAAGACTTCCTTGCCATACAAATGCAATAATCGCAATCATAATTGCACAAGTAATACCGATAATGATACCAACCCATAATTCACGGAATATGAGTTTAATCACTTCTTTAAAATCCAAGTCGTTTGATACTAACCCTCTAACTACAACTGCAAGTGATTGAGTTCCGGTGTTTCCCGTCATACCTGCAATCATTGGCATAAAAAATGCCAATGCAACAAATTTTTCTAAAGTCGCTGAAAATCCATCAATAATGCTTCCAGAGACTAACCCAATAAACAGAAGTAAAATTAGCCAAGGTAATCTTCTGTATGCAGCAACTAGTGGTTTAGTATTAAAATCAATTGCTTTACCAGATGCTGATAGTTTTTCAATATCTTCATTGGCTTCTTGAATAACAACGTCAATAATATCATCAACAGTAATAACACCTACTAATTTATTTTCCTCTTCAATAACCGGTATTGAGACAAAATCATACCTCGATATTATTTTTGCTACTTCTTCTTGGTCAGTATGTACATCTACCTTAACGACTCTGCTATACATGATATCTTCAATTTTATCCTGCAAATCTCCCAGCAGCAAATCTTTATAAGATACAACTCCTACGAGGTTTTTCTCTTCATCAATCACGTAAAGGTAGTTAAGGTATTCTGCTAATTCTGCAAAATGTTTTAACTTATCCACCGCTTCTCTGATTGTATAATGCTTTGGAATCCAGACAAAACGATTATTCATTAACCTTCCGGCAGTTTCCGGAGGGTAGTTCATTAAATTTTGGACAACTTGGGATTCTTCCTGCTTCATTTCAGACAAAAGTTCTTCAATTTTTTCTGGTTCTAAGTCAGTAAGTAAACTTGCTAGATCATCGTTTTCCATTAAATCAAGAACCTTTGTTGATTTCTCAATTCCTAATTTATATAGAATATCTAACTGCTCTTCTTTTTCTAATTCTTGAATGAAACTAGTGAGTTGCTCAATGGATAAATAAAGTATGAATTTATTTCTATGTTTTATTGGCAGGTGATTATATTGCTGGGCCATATCATACGGCTGCAATTCTTCAATGATATCTTGGAATGACTTTTTCTTTCCTTCTTTTAAGGTTTGAATGATAGCAAGTGTAATTTCGTTTTCCGTCATAGTTAATGACAATAAATTCGCCTCCTTTTAGAGAAAGAATGTATTGAATAGGCAGTTTAGTGATAAATACAAGAGTTTTTCCTTTTTATTCTATCTTTAAAACACTTTAACTTAAAGTAATGACTAATAAAAGAGGCATTAAGTGATAACTAAAAATAAATATTTATAATTAGTAGAATAATTTTCATTAAATAAAGTACTTATCTCGACAATTTTGAAAGGAAAAAAATAACATCTTTCATACAAATACCTAATACATAGGTCAACGCTGATGTTACTCACATTTATCTAAAGAGTAATTTTGTTTTTATATACCTATACAAGTCCATAAAAA
>NZ_BCUY01000201.1 GCF_001591465.1 Cytobacillus firmus NBRC 15306 | reverse complement strand
AAAATCGACCATTTCAGTTCCTTTAGTATCAATGCTTGTCCTTCCTTGCGGGTTTTATAGGCGGTTGCCCTTTTGACGGGGCATTCGTTGGTTTTGCGTTTGGAGTTATTGCGTGCCAACTGCCCTCACCCCTTTCTGGAGGATAAAAGGACAGGTTCACTTCCCGTATACATATTATAGCAGATGCGTTTCCAATTCTTAGAGGGGTTTCAAGGTTTTTGAAAAAAATCCCGGAGCATATATGCGCTCCGGGCTAATTCTGGACATGAGGAATTTAGCTGAAGGTCGCACCTTTTAGCAATTTGTCGTGTTGCCACAGAGGTCACACGCAAAATTAAATGGTCTTTCGTGGGTGGGTTGTAGGGGAAAAATGCAAATACACATCTTCTAAATCTCGAAACCTGTAGAATCTTTAATTTGTGATAAGGAGTAGTCTTAACTTTTATACATCTTTAAAGCAAGCAGGATTTTTTTTGATCCAACCTTCGGTCTACCTCCATTTCTTCCCCTAGCTCTAGCTGCCACCAAGCCATCTTTTGTTCTCTCACTAATAATGTCCCTTTCTAATTCTGCTATGCTAGCAAACATCCTGAAAAAGAATCGTCCCATAGCTGTCGTTGTGTCAATTTTATCTTGAATAGAAACGAAGTGAATTCCTTTTTCTTCAAACTGTTCCATGAGTTCAATTAAATGTTTGGTACTCCGACTGATACGATCTAATTTATTGACAACCACTGTGTCACCTTTACGGAGGATTTTTCATCTAACTGATGGCGATTTTTCTTTTTTCCCGATTCTTTTTCTTCGAGAATCTGATCCACATCATAATGTTTCAATGCATCAAGTTGTAATCCATCTTCCCACTTTCTGCTGATACATCAAGACCTGAATTTGAAGTAGATTGTTTATTACAAGGTAGAATAATCGTAATAGTAGATGGCTCTCCGTTAGTCATTATTGCTCCTGTAAACATTACTTTCTTGATTAAACAGCAGAAGATTCACATTTTAACTATTTACCCATTACGTTAGCTCGATTTTATCGATGGATAGGATTTCTTTTAGCTGTCTACCTACCCGGCTTCTGGATGGCACTGCTTGCATACCATCAAGATCAGATTCCTTTTCCTCTTCTTGCGACTGTAACTGTTGCAAGATCGGGTTTGCCATTTCCTGCACCCTTAGATTTATTCCTTTTTGAAATGTTCCGTGAAGCTGGCCAAAGATTACCCTCACCTCTTGGACAAACCCTCTCCGTGGTGGGCGGACTCATCATTGGTGACGCCGCAATTCGATCGGGTTTTATTTCTCCTTCAGTCATTGTTATTACGGCTCTTTCTGCCATTTCAGGGTATACACTAGCAAACCAAATATTAGCAAGTGCAATATCTATTCTCAGAGGCGTTGTTCTTGTTTGTTCGATTTTTATGGGTCTATACGGTTTTATAATTGCAGGATTTTTTATCGTTATTTATATAGCGAGGTTACGTTCTTTCGGAATCCCTTACCTAGCTTTAGTATTTCCGAAGTCTAGTTCGGATTTTTTTAAAGCACTGTTTCGATTACCATGGAAAAGTTATAGAGAACGAGTAAGTTATGTTCGTACGCGTGATAGCTCAAAGGCGGATGAAGGAGAGTGACGATATTGAAAATACGCAAACTCT
>NZ_BCUY01000200.1 GCF_001591465.1 Cytobacillus firmus NBRC 15306 | reverse complement strand
GCATCGACAAGAAATACTATATCATCCCTCAAAAAAGATGTCAACATTATTTTTATAAAAAAATAGAGCGGATTAAAAATCCGCTCCGTACTTTCTCATTAAGGCTTAATAACCTCTCGATTGCCCATATATGGACGCAATACTTCCGGAATGATAACACTTCCGTCAGCCTGCTGGTAATTCTCCAGGATAGCTGCCACCGTGCGGCCGATCGCAAGGCCCGATCCATTCAGTGTGTGCACATGCTCCGGCTTGCCTTTTGCCTCGCGGCGGAAGCGGATATTCGCGCGTCTTGCCTGGAACCCTTCAAAGTTACTGCAAGAAGAGATCTCTCTGTATGTGTTATAACTTGGGATCCAAACCTCGATATCGTATTTCTTCGCAGCTGTGAATCCAAGATCGCCAGTACACATGCTCATCACACGGTATGGAAGGCCGAGCATCTGAAGGACTTTTTCCGCGTGTCCAGTCAGCTTTTCAAGCTCGTCATAAGACTCTTCAGGCTTCACAAACTTCACAAGCTCTACCTTATTGAACTGATGCTGGCGGATCAGCCCGCGAGTATCACGGCCGGCAGACCCTGCTTCAGAACGGAAGCATGCACTGAATGCCGCATAGTTAATCGGAAGCTCATCTGCATTCAGGATTTCTTCCCTGTGCATATTGGTGACAGGCACCTCGGCAGTTGGGATCAGGAAGTAATCCTCGCTTTCAATCAGGAAAGCATCCTCTTCAAATTTCGGAAGCT
The DNA here is from genome assembly GCF_001591465.1 of Cytobacillus firmus NBRC 15306. Taxonomy (GTDB): domain Bacteria; phylum Bacillota; class Bacilli; order Bacillales; family Cytobacillaceae; genus Cytobacillus; species Cytobacillus firmus. The sequence goes on along the minus strand of NZ_BCUY01000200.1, from coordinate 935 downwards.
GTCCTGTTCCTGTCATGCTTGCACGGTTGACCATGTACGGAGGAAGAACTTCCTTATAGCCATGCTCGTCTGTGTGCAAATCAAGCATGAAGTTGAATAGCGCACGCTCCAGGCGGGCTCCAAGACCTTTGTAGAATACAAAGCGGCTGCCTGTTACTTTGCTGGCACGCTCGAAATCAAGCAGGTCAAGATCTGTTGCTACATCCCAGTGCGGCTTTGGTTCGAAATCAAATTCACGGACTTCCCCCCATTTGCGGATTTCCACATTATCGTCTTCTGTTTCACCGACAGGCACGCTTTCATGCGGAATGTTCGGGATGCTCAGCAGCAATTGGTCCAATTCTTCCTCGACCGTGCGAAGCTCCTCATCCAATGCTTTAATTTTATCGCCGACTTCTCTCATTTCCGTGATTAAATGGTCTGCATCCTGCTTTTCGCGCTTCAAGGCTGCAACCTGCTGGGATACTTCATTCCTTTTGCTCTTCAGCTGTTCTGCTTCGACAATCAATTCACGTCTTTTCACATCAAGATCCTCGAATTTTCCCAGGTCCGTTAAATCCTCGCCGCGGTGCTGAAGCTTGTTTTTCACTTCTTCAAAATTAGCTCTCAAAAATTTAATGTCCAGCATTTTAGTCCCTCCTGAAAAATAGTTTAGAACACAAAAAACTCCCGTCCCCAAAAAAGGGACGAGAGTTACCCGCGTTGCCACCCTAGTTGAAAGCATAAGCTTTCCACCTTAAATCCATAACGGTTTTAACCGAAAGCATTTACTTTTCCCGGACAATACCGGGTGTTCCATGCTTTGCTCGGGGATGGATTCACAGGGTTTATTCACCGGTTCACACCAGCCACCGGCTCTCTACAGAACAAAGTTCCTGTTACTAGTTCCTCTCATTGCTTTTCAGCTATAAGATTTTTGTAATTCATAATGTACC
>NZ_BCUY01000199.1 GCF_001591465.1 Cytobacillus firmus NBRC 15306 | reverse complement strand
TCCCCTAACAATATTTTCATTTTATGTGAAACAATTCCAATATGTGGGTACGCTACGCGGTCACTACTGGGCAAATATGGTAAGTAGTGATAAGGAATTATATGATGCACATTGGATCTCTGCGTAGCTTATGATGACGTACCCTCCCATGTCTCTGGGCATCTGTGTGCCTACATTCCTTCGTTCGGTCTAGTCATAAGGCAGAGGCTAGCGAAGCTCCTTTAGGGACTCGAAGTCGAATGGAAAAAATAGTGCCAGCTTCTCCGTGTCATCCTATTGTCTAGGTCTGCTAAGGGGGATGTAGGATCTTACACAGCCTCAGTGAGACTAGAAATGTCCTTCATCATTCGCTGTGCATCAAACGCTTTATGCTTTGTACTAATTCCGTGTAATACTTTCAATAGTTTTCCGCATAGAACCACGATGGATTGCTTCTTTCGTAACGGATTAACTTGGCGATTTGTATAATACTCATGTAGTTTTCTAAAGGCTTCATTGTGGCGAATCATCGGCATCATTACTCGGAACAGGAGGGCCCGTAGCTTTCTTCTGCCCCGTTTAGAAATACGTTTTTGACCTTTGTGCTGGCCGGAGGAATTTTCACGTAACGTTAATCCCGCGAGTTTAATGAGTTGGCGTGGATTTTCATAGTGTGAAAAACTTCCGATTTCAGCTAAAAGATCAATAATCGTCGCATCTCCAAGCCCTGGCACCGTTGATAGCCATTCATATTCTACAGAAGTCTTTACAAGCTCAACTAATTGTTCTGTAATACTTTCGATATCTTGTTCCAGCTGTTGGTAACGGCGAACGAGTGTGGCAATTTCAATACGGGCCATCTCACGTCCTTCTGTTACTCCGATAGAGTTAGCTGCGACTTCAATAATGCGTATTGCTTTCGGTCTTTGGGGGGATTTGAATCCCTCGACCTCTCGATAAAGAGATAAAACTTCATCGGGTTGTTTCTGGTGAAGATCACTTGGGAATGGGGTACATTCAAGTACAGCCAAAGCCATTTTTCCGAATTTCGGAAACACCTGAGTAAATTCAGGAAAATAACGATCTAACCAGCGGATTATCATATTTTTGACAGCACCAAATTCCTCTGTCAGTTTACTTTTAAACGATGATCCAACGCGAAGTTCAGCCTCCATACCTTCCAAGATACGCGGATAACTGAAACGCCCATCTTTTACGAGACGAGCAATCACTAATGCGTCTTTACGGTCATGTTTGGTCGGTAGATTATCGTCCAACTCTTTTGCCCTTTTGACGTGCATCGGGTTAACCATCGCCAAGGGAATGCCGCGTTCCTTAAGGAAGTAGGCTAAATTGAGCCAGTAATGGCCCGTAGGTTCGATCCCGACAAGGACTTCTGTTTTTTCAGTTTCCTTCATGGCAGTCATAATACGTTGATAGAAAAGCTCGAAGCCATTTCCAGCTTGGGACACAGAGAATGATTTTTGGAGCACCCGTCCTCGATCATCTACAAAGCATGCGTAATGTGTACGTTTGGCAATATCGATACCGATGACAAGCGTTTTTTCGGTGACTTGATTAATTTTTTGATTTTGTATAAAATCCATTATGGAGTCCTCCTTGGTTACAAATTAGGGGTCATTTCGTCGACGATTTGACACCCCGTATCATACCAAGAGGGCTCTTTCTTGTTAAGTCCCCAAAAATCCTTCTAACAGGAATGC
>NZ_BCUY01000198.1 GCF_001591465.1 Cytobacillus firmus NBRC 15306 | reverse complement strand
TGGTTCTTACGCGTTTTTGGTGAAATAAACCATACCCTTTTTCCTTTTCTGCTAACTATTTTTTTAAAATAGCATCACAGTTGATACAGGATTCTTTTTTCTAATACTGTCAAACCGGCTCTTCCATATGTCAGCCTTTTTATGGTTTTCAACCGGTTAATTTGTCCCTCTAGTAATCCATTGCTAAAAGGAAGGGTTAGGGCGTTTTTCACAGCCTGTATATCACTTCGCAGACGAAAAGCGTAGTAGTAAAAAGGCCGTTCCCGGCTGCTTAATTGGCCTCTGAGCCACTGAAGAAAACCTTCTACATCACGCGCTTCCACCACAGTCCGGTATTGCTGGATGGTTTGATATATACTCTCTAAAGTGGGATAGTCTTTTAGTGTACGCTGTAAATACGCTGTTTCTTCTTTATTTAATTTTTCAGGCAGCTGCCACAACCAGGCACACAAGCTCCTCCTTGAGATGGATAAAACCTTTTCTCCGGAGGTGTTATGTTTTCTATCTTTCCGAATGCTTTGTACAAATGTTCGAACGCCTGAATAAGTACCGGTATATCCTTCTATTTGAAGAGCAGAATAGATCTCTTTTACGGTATTTCCCTCTTTTTCGAGTTTTCTCATCCGCTCATTAAAAGGGTCTGTCAAACGTGCTCGTTGTCTTTGATAATTAGGAGGGCCCTTCATTTTTGTATACTTTTGAATCGTACGCCAATCCAAATCATACTCTCTTGCCAGCCTGGATAGATTTTTGCCTCGTTTGAATGCCTCTTGTATCTCCTGAACCAGCTCCCACTTCCGTTTTTGCCGGTCACGCGTTTGCTTTTCTGCACGAGTCAAAGGGATTTCTTCGGCTGCATCTGTAGAATCTGACCACGTAATCTTAGCTGGTACAATAGAGGCTGCACAAGTGTCAAGCTGCTTCTTTGCATTTCTAATAAAATGAAACCGGTCATAGATTTGTCTGATAGATGAATCAGCTTGGGTAATCCCTTGGCGAAAGGCGGTGAAGCCGTCCCGGCTGACCACTTGAACAAACGGATTCATTTGAAGCCACGCTGTAACGGTTTCCGGCCGACGGTCGGGCAGAAGTGCTAAAGGTTTATGGGTTTGAAGGTCGCAGATCATCGTGCCGTAAGTATGCCCTTTCTTGAAAGCAAAATCATCCAAACCGAGGAAAGGGTGACACCTCCGGATTAAGTTCTGTCCGCCGAACAATGGCTAATAAGGTATCGTGGCTTACCGGAATGTGTGCAGCGTGCGCCACCTTTTCAGCTGCCAGGCAGCTAGTGGAAAACGCTATTTTTCTTAACAGCTCTTCTGCACGAAAGGTACGTCGGCCATTGGCTGAGATTCCTTCATACCGCTCAGTGAATATCCTAACCGAACAATCCGCCTTGTCACAAAACCATTTTCTTGAAAGGAGATGTAACTCGACCGGTTGACCGCTGACAGGGAGATCCTGTATGATCCGTGCATATCGGCTATGAATTTTTGAAGTGATCTTATTGCATTTTGGACAAGAAACAGAGGACAGGGTGCTTTGAACTGTGAGGAGTAAGGAGTCAGATTCAGATGAAGAAGAAACGTGAATAAGTTCCAGATGAGGATCAGGCGATAACCATGAGATCATAATAAATCTACACCTCCTGAATATTATACTTACCTAATATCCAGAAACCGCCTTCACCAAACAACCGTAAGAA
>NZ_BCUY01000197.1 GCF_001591465.1 Cytobacillus firmus NBRC 15306 | reverse complement strand
GAATTGAAATAGTTTGTCACTTTACTCTAAAAAAATGCCGGCCTCCATAGAAGCCGACATCAATTAATCTGCTGCAGCAGTCCTTCTTTCTTTTTTCGCCATGGAAAGAGCTGCCGTGCCAAAAGCAATAATAATAAAAATACTTCCGGCAGCTGCATTATATTCAACGGAGGTTGTCTCAATCATGATTCCGCCGATCATGCTGCCAAATGCCATTCCCATGTGGACTGCGGAATTGTTCAATGTCTGCTGGATATCCGAAGTTTCCGGAGTTACTTCAATTAAGTAGCTGTGTATGGCCGGTGTGACCGCCCAGCTGAGCATACTCCAAATGACAACTGTAAAAAGGAAAACCGGCAGGGAAACAGCGGCAAAAGGCAATGCGAAAAGGGTAAGTCCAAACATGGCAACAAGTGTTAAGATGACCGATTTTGCACCAAAACGGTCAGCCAGATGACCGCCAAGGCCGCCTCCGATTACCGCCGCAATCCCGAAAATCAGATACACGATACTGACCCAGTTTCCGTCAAGCCCCATATTCATTTTCAGAAAAGGTGTCAGGTATCCGTAAAAAGCTAAATGACCGGTCATTAATAAAAAGGATGTTATCTGGATAAGTGCTATTTTCCTGCTTTTCAGCGTTCTAAGCTGTACGCCAATCGGCACAGCGGGCTTTGGAGCAACCTTTCCCAGAAAGAAGTACACCCCCGCCATAGATAAGAGTGTAAGTGCTGAAATCAGCATAAATGGAGCACGCCAGCCAAAAGCATTTCCAAGCATTAATCCTATCGGAACCCCAAGAACAAGGGAAGCACTGATTCCCATAAACACGATGCCGATCGCACGTGCACGATATTCTTCTGAAACGATGTAGGACGCCATAGTCATGCATAAGGCAATAAGAAGTGAGCCGCTTCCTGCCGCCAGAATTCGGCCGACTAATAAAACACTATAAAGCGGACTGAATACAGCCACAATGTTCCCGGCCAAAAATACAGCCAATGATATCATCATTAAACGGCTGCGTTCCATTTTAACCGTCATCGTGAGCAGAACAGGCGCTGCTATGGCAAAGGCGAGCGAAAATACGGTAATCAACAAACCTGCCTGCCCCAGGCTGACACCCAAATCTGAAGCGACAAGATCCAGCAGCCCTCCTATAATCAATTCCACCATCCCAACAACAAATGATATGATTGCCAATAAATAGATGCGTTTATCCAAGCTGAACTTCCTCTCTAGTATCCTAGCGATTATCTTAATTTCAATAAAATAACATCTTAACATACTTGACTGTGCAAGCTCAAAGGATAGAATAATCTAAATATAATAAATGCCTATTTGTAAATAAAAATAATTTTTTGTGGAAAAATAAAAATATCACCCTAAGACAACTTCCAGAATTTACATGTTTGAATATAACAGTAAAATAGGAATGTAATTAACAAATACTGTAAAGGAGTTGATTCATTTGTTGGACAATCAAGCAAAGAAAGGGCTTAATTTATCCCCGCAGACACCACCTGTGATTGAAGAAATACAGCCTGCCGCTACAACTCCTATTCACACAAATGCCATCAAAAGCATGGAACCTGAATTCAATCTGACTGGAACCGTTTTAAATGACTATAGCTAAGTGATAATCCCTGCGGGTCTCCAGCAGGGTTTTTTTATCGCAGTCTAACGGGCAGTAAGACCCCCACTTCAAGATTCAGAGG
>NZ_BCUY01000196.1 GCF_001591465.1 Cytobacillus firmus NBRC 15306 | reverse complement strand
GGATAAAATGAGTTTAACAGATTACCTTGTCATTGCATTATTCGTATTTATCTCATTGGTTATTTTCGTCCCTGTCATTCTATTTATTTATTGGTATATAAAAGATGACAGGCAGAAACAGCACTCTATACTGAGGAACTTCCCGGTAATCGGGAAGGTGCGGTACTTCGCAGAAAATGTGGGGCCTGAGCTAAGACAGTACCTGTTCAATAATGATACAGAAGGAAAGCCTTTTTCCAGAAAGGAATATCAGGATGTTGTCAAAGCCGGCAAATACAAAGAAAGATTAATAGGCTTCGGATCGATAAGAAATTTTGACGAAGAAGGCTTTTATATACGAAACACCCTGTTCCCAAAACTGGTTGATGAAATGAAGGTGGATAATACAAGGAAAATAAACACACGTGTCTATAAGGTCGATGGGGATAATCTTTTTTCAAGAAAGGAGCATAGCGAAGAAAAATTGGCTGATCCTTACTATCTTCGGGATGAGGATGCGGTTGTGCTGGGAGAAAAAAGCTGCCGGCAGCCATTCAAGGTTAAAGGTCTTGTCGGACAATCGGCCATGAGCTATGGATCCCTCGGTGAAAAAGCCATTACGGCCCTTTCCAAAGGACTTGGCCTTGCAGGAGGAACCTGGATGAATACCGGTGAAGGCGGCCTGTCTCAGTATCATTTGGCCGGCAGCCCGGATATCATTATGCAAATCGGTCCTGATATGTTCGGTGTCCGAAAAGCCAATGGGGAATTTTCATGGGAAGAATTTAAAAAGAAAAGCGAAATACCTGAGGTCAAGGCCTTTGAACTAAAGCTTGCACAGGGTGCGAAAACCCGCGGCGGCCATGTGGAAGGCCAAAAAGTAACCGAAGAAATCGCCAGTATCCGGCTTGTCGAAGTCGGGAAAACGATTAACAGTCCAAACCGTTTCTATGAATTTGATAATGTCCCCTCCATGTTCGATTTTATAGAGGAGCTCAGAAGTGTTGGCGGAAAGCCTGTCGGCATGAAAATTGTGGTAGGTGACCTGGAATGCTCTTGAAAACATGATTTCCTATATGAAGGAGAGCGGCAAAGGCCCGGACTTCATCACAGTGGATGGCGGTGAAGGCGGGACAGGGGCGACTTATCAGGAGCTTGCGGACAGCGTGGGGCTCCCTATCCAATCCGCCCTGACAGTTGTCGATGAAATGCTTAGGGAGTACGGGGTACGGGACCGTGTGAAAATTATCGCTTCCGGTAAATTAATCACTCCTGATAAAATTGCCATAGCTCTTGCAATGGGAGCGGATCTGGTCAATATTGCCCGCGGTTTTATGATCAGCGTCGGCTGCATTATGGCCGGTGTCTGCCATACCAATCACTGCCCGGCAGGGGTGGCGAAAACCGACAAAAAGCTTCAGGATGGATTAATTGTTGAGGAAAAGCATTACCGGGTTTGCAACTATGTCATTTCGCTCAGAGAAGGGATATACAATCTGGCGGCAGCAGCAGGAATTGATAATCCTACCCAATTTGAAAGAAAACATATTGTCCATAAAGATAAATTCGGGAGAGTCTCTCCCATCGAAGACATTCTGCATGCCGCAAAACGCGCACAGCTGCAGAAAGAAAACTGAACAAATGGAAGCCCGGTCCTGAATGGTCCGGGTTTTTATAAGAAATAAGATTTACCATCCACACCTTTTTCTGACATAAAGTGAAACTTCAATCAGTGGGGGGTTCTTTA
>NZ_BCUY01000195.1 GCF_001591465.1 Cytobacillus firmus NBRC 15306 | reverse complement strand
GTATTGTCAAAACTTTTATAAGAAATAGGTTATAAAATCCTATGATAGAGGGCTTTTTAAGCAAAAAAATTGCCACCCCCTGAATTCTGGAGATAATTGAGGTTACCACACACCCAATTCCCAGAAAGGAAGTGACAAGTTGTACCCTCAAATTATAACCTATTTATTAACTTTAATTAAGTACCAAGATCAAATAATCCGGACTCTTCTTACGCTGCTTATTGGCAAGAACATGTTTGATAAGTCGAAAGAACAGCCAGTGAATCAGCCTTATCGAAAGCTCCAGGTGGATGAACTTCCTGTTATCGAGACTTTTCAAAAGCTGGATTATAAAACCCTAATGAAAGAGTACTCCGAAGAAAAAGGTAAGACACTAAAGCCTGTCAGACGTCATGCCAATTCCAAAACATCCGTACCATCCAACATTTTCTGCCCAAAGTGTGGTGCTCCAGCAGATTACCTTTATGCCAATAATGGAGGAAACGGACAGTACCAATGTAAGGTGTGTGCGTGTCTGTTCAATCAGAAAAACCAGTATGCCAAGGAAGCCATCCTGAAATGCCCGCATTGCTTGAAGACCCTTGAAAAAGTGAAGGAACGGAAAGACTTTGATATCTACAAGTGCAAGAATAATGCGTGTTCCTTCTACCAGCGGAACCTAAATGGACTTTCGTCCAAAGATAGAAAACGATTCAAGAAGAACCCCCAGGATTTCAAGATGCGATACCTATTTCGCCAATTTCACATTGAGTACAAGCCACTTTCCAAGGAGTCACCCAAGAAGCCAAAAGTGGATTTATCTAGACTGTATGTGTCGCCCCACACCCTGGGACTCATCCTGACTTACCATGTGAATTATGGACTGTCCGCCCGAAAGACAGCTGCCTTAATGAAGGATGTTCATGGTGTGGATATCTCCCACCAAAGCATCCTGAATTATGAGAACAGTGTGGCCTTGCTTCTCAAGCCGTATGTGGACCATTATCCTTATGAGCTTTCCGACCAGTTCTGCGGCGATGAGACGTATATCCGGGTGGGTGGCCGCTGGCGCTATCTGTTCTTCTTCTTCGATGCGGTGAAAAAGATCATTCTGGCCTATCCCGTATCCCGGAATCGGGATACACAAGCAGCGATTCTGGCCATTGATGAAGTCTTGACGAAGTTCAAGGAAGTCCCGGAGGACTTGACCATCGTAGTTGATGGTAATCCGATTTATCTACTGGCCCAGCAATTCTTCGCCCAACATGGAATATCATTCGACATCAAGCAAGTCATCGGCCTTACGAACGAAGATCCAGTATCGGCTGAATACCGGCCGTTGAAACAGATCATCGAACGGCTGAACAGGACCTTCAAAGGCAACTATCGTCAAACGTACGGTTTTGGATCCGAACAAGGTTCCGTCTCCTATGTGACACTGTTTGTGGCTTATTTTAACTTTTTACGGCCACACTCAGCGCTGGAAGGGAAGGTCCCGGTCCTTCAACCAGAGTTGCTTCAACTGCCTAACATGCCTGCCAGATGGACCAAACTGATTGGTTTAGCCCAGGATTGGATCGAAGACCAGACAGCCTAGCTTTTGTTTAGCAGAGCCCCTTAACCAGCAGGCGGCGAAGCGTACTCTTGACAAACCGAACTTGCCAATGGTTTAAAATTGGAAAAACCAAGGGCTTATTTGGTATGCCTTCTTTTGTCCTCTTCGCCCTTAATGAACACATCACAAACCATTGGCGTGTTTGTCAAGAGCGACTGCGGCAGCACCTTCTCAAGTTCCGTGAAGAAATCCATCCCTTAGAATTGATTTTTCATAGAACTTTTGACACTA
>NZ_BCUY01000194.1 GCF_001591465.1 Cytobacillus firmus NBRC 15306 | reverse complement strand
ATGTTATGAATCGTGCATTATATAGAAATGAAATTTTTACGAAGGCATCGGCTAAGTGAAGTGAATTTATTGAGCTTACATTATATGTGCGCTACTCTTTTGTATTAATTATCCCGCTTCTTGTAATATGTATCATTTTACTGAGTTCGTCAATATGTATGCGTTTAAATTAGGTCAACCCATTAAATAGGAATGAGCAAATATGAAATTCTTTAAAATTCTTGAGGTCATATCCTTTATCCTATTTGCACATGCGTTGATCTTATCATTATGAAATTGTTCTTATCGACAATCACTAGATTTACCGCAAATATGAGGATACAGCATAAGAGAACGTACATCTTAGAAGAATGCTAAAATTTAGTCAAGAATTCGAATGAGACCTTTAAAAAAATAGAAGGAATCTAATTAATTGCTATCGAAATGTATTAAGAAATACATTAGTAGTTCAATATATTGTAGTAAAGACAGATTCATGAAAGTATGGGTGTATTAATGGATATAAAAACATTATGGACTTCAAGGGTTCAAGAATTTTATAGAAAGATGTACGGATACTATTCAATCATAGGTGCGAATGTTATTTATTTTTTTATGATCATTAGTATTGTCTTTATTTATTATTTTAATTTATTTCTTCAATGGATACCTCCTCAAATACCTGTTGAAGTAATCTTATCACTATTTATAACTTTAATTTTATTACCTACAAAAGTTCGTACATTTATTAAAAGGCCAGATATAGTCTTTTTATTATCTTTAGAATGGAATTTAAAGTCGTATTTTATTAGATCACTTGCATATAGTTTTGTTATTGATGCTATTAAATTGCTTAGTATAATTATCATCTTAATATCACTATTTTTACAAACAACTAATATAAATCTTCTTATATTTATCTTTATATTAGGAATTGTTTTTTATAATATTCTAATGAAGTGGACTGAACAATGGTTAGAGAACCAAGTACAATTCGTTTTCCATAGGTTAATTAGGGTTTTATCAACATATTTAATGTGTTATTTTGTGTTTAAAAGTGACTGGGTTTTTGAGCTTATCTTAATGAGTTTATGTTTCTCCTTTTTAATATATTTTATAGGAAAAAAAAGAACCGTGAATTGGGACTGGCTAATATCTGAAGAAGAAAGTGCCTTATTAGGAAACTATAAATTTATTAATTATTTTATTGATGTCCCTAATCTTAAACGTTCTTTTCGTAAAAGGCGTTTTCTCACTATGATTGTCAAAAGGTGCATCTCATATAGTCAGAGTAGTACATTCATATATTTATACTCACACTTATTTGTAAGATATAATGATTACTTCTACCTTTATTTAAGACTAACTGTGATTGGAATATTTGTTAATTTTGCAATGCCAACAAGTGGTTGGATTTTTACTTTTCTAATTATATTTGCCACTGGGTTTCAAATTATTCCTCTACAACATGAAATTAAACAATGGGTATTACTTTATCCTATTTCTAAATCCCAAATGAAAAAATCTTTCTTAAAGTTTGTCTTGATATTATTATATGCACAATTTATTATCCTATATATCGGTCGGTTCAATCATACTTCTACAACTAATATATACTATCTTACAATTGGCATTTTATTTGTTTATCTCTTTGTAAATTTCTTTATATCAAAGAGAGTCAATGTCTCAAGTAGCGCTATTAAAGAATAGCCTGATTCAATCAACAGATACTTGAGCAGAATAGCAGAGGAACTATTTTCTGCTTTGGCTTTCCTCAATCTTCTGTAAGCCGTAACGATAGTCTACCTTACCATTAAGGATCAAGCAATTTATGTATTTGACGTACTAATT
>NZ_BCUY01000193.1 GCF_001591465.1 Cytobacillus firmus NBRC 15306 | reverse complement strand
TTGTGTGCCCGGCATGGGTGCAGGCTCTAGGGTGCAAGTCCCGAACGGCGAAGGCAGTAGTAGCCGTAGCTTAAGACAAGGATATGCGGGGTGACCTGCATATCTGAAGGAAGTCGGCGGCAAACTTCCGCTCCGAGGAACACGAATCTCATATAAGGCTAGGTGACATTGGATGAGTCTGCAATACAAGACAAAGCCCATACTGCCGAAGGTGTCACAGAGTAAATGAGGCGGAGACATGGAAGGAAAGTCTGTACTCTTACCCGGGGAGAACCTGTCGATATGCCGTACTCATGCGGTAAGCCTATCCGTGAGGATAGGTTGAACGACAGGCGTCAGCAGAAGCCATAGTACTTATTCGCTTAAGAGGATAAGGAAGGGCTGAACCGATTATGGAAAATAGGAACTAGGCGTATCTTTCCATTCAATGAAACAGAAAACAAAGTACCTGTTTATCGTAAGAAATGGTGAATCCATGGGGGACGGTAAACAGGGTGGAGACTGGAAAGGACACAATCAGAATACCTATTTACGGTGGAGGTTATATCAATGTTAATGGAACGAATCCTGTCACGGGAGAATCTACTTAATGCAATAAAGAGAGTAGAAAAGAATAAGGGAAAACATGGGGTGGACGAAATGCCCGTCGCTGCTCTTCGAGGACATATCATGCTCAACTGGAATGAGCTACGCAAATCCCTCTCCGAGGGAACCTATATCCCATCCCCAGTCCGTCGAGTCGAAATCCCGAAACCAGATGGCAAAGGGAAAAGGAAATTAGGAATCCCGACCGTGACAGACCGTTTCATTCAACAGGCAATTACCCAAGTGCTTACCAAAATGTACGACCCAGGTTTCTCCGAATGTAGCTTTGGCTTTCGCCCAAAGAGGCGAGCGCACCAGGCGGTCAAACTAGCCCAAAGCTATATAGAAGAGGGTTATCGTTGGGTAGTCGACATCGACCTTGAAAAGTTCTTTGACAAGGTTAATCACGATAAATTGATGAGTAAATTAGCTGAGAGGATCAACGACAGAACTCTCCTCAAACTCATCAGGCGGTTTCTAACCTCTGGTGTTATGGAAGGCGGACTTGTCAGTCCGAACCTTGAAGGGACACCGCAAGGCGGTCCTTTAAGCCCTCTACTTTCGAATATTGTCTTGGATGAACTGGATACAGAATTGGAACGTAGAGGACATCGTTTTGTTCGTTACGCCGATGATTGTAATATCTACGTGAAATCCAAAAGAGCTGGAGAAAGAGTTATGAAGGCAATGACTCATTTTATCGAGGGGAAGCTTAAATTGAAGGTTAATAGGGATAAAAGTGCTGTAGACCGCCCATGGAGAAGGAAATTTCTTGGGTTCAGTTTTACCAGCAACCTAAAACCGAAGGTGAGAATATCTCCCCAATCAATAAAACGGTTTAAAGATAAAATAAGGAAGCTTACAAGCAGACGCAGGTCAATTGCCATGGAAGTTAGGATTCATGACCTTAACGAATATCTAGTAGGGTGGGTAAATTACTACCATTTAGCTGATACTCGTTCAGTAATTACAAAACTCGAAGGATGGGTTAACCGAAGGTTAAGAATGATTCGATGGAAGGAATGGAAACTTCCCCGAACAAAGATCAAGAAACTCATTGAATTGGGCGTACCGGAAGGAAAAGCATACAAATGGGGAAATACCAGGAAGGCTTACTGGAGAATATCAAAAAGCCCAATCCTTCATAAAACATTAGGGAAAGCCTACTGGCTTTCCCTAGGATTGAAAAGTATTTCTGCAAGATATGACTTACAGCGTTCGACATAATTGGAACCGCCGTATACGGAACCGTACGTACGGTGGTGTGAGAGGGATAAATGGAGGTTAGTCACCTCCCCCTATCTCAATTT
>NZ_BCUY01000192.1 GCF_001591465.1 Cytobacillus firmus NBRC 15306 | reverse complement strand
CATCAGATTATAGATTCTGTTAAAAAGCATAGTTCCTGATAAAATAATAGTTAGAAAAGTTTAAAGCCCAATTTCTCAATAATTATTAATGAGAAATTGGGCTGCTTTTTTTACAATTACGAGATTAATAGACCCCTGCTACTAATGGACCGGAATCAAGGCTTCAGCACATTTAATACTTTCTTTTAAATAAACAGGCGCTTTCGGGTGATGTAAAATCTCTTTAGTTGTTAACCAAAGCACCTCTTCTACCTCATCGGAACATAAAGGTAATGCATCACCAGATTCATATTCGCAAAGAAAAACAATATCGACTACATTTTGATTAGTATCTGTTACGAAAGAAGTACTGTGTACATAAATTAAACGGTCTTTTACTTTTACACCGACTTCCTCTAAAATTTCACGCTTTACAGTTCTTTCTAAAATATTTGATGAGTTTCCTTCTAAATCCACCTTTCCTCCAACAAGGGAAAGCAAACCACCTGCATGTTCCTCTTTTTTACTTCTTTCAACAATGAGCCACTTGTCATTTTTCCTTATAGCTCCTTCTACATTTACAATAAACATTTTAAGCCTCCCGCTCATAAATTTCACTTTCCATAATAAATAGAAGCAGACCACGTTTTATAAAGGAGCAATTAATTCAACTTTAATTCGATCAGGATCTTCGAAATAGACTGCATAATGAGCAGTTCCTCCCGCAAAAGGATGCTTGTTTTTATAAAGGATATTGACCCCTTTAGCCTCTAATACATTCGTTATTTCATCAACGTGAAGCCGTGATTCAGCATAAAATGCCAGATGATTCAGCCCCACTCGGCATCTATGATATGGAATTTCAAGAAAACGTTCCTCTGCCTGCACAAAGACAATGTAGGTTTCACCTAGTCTCCAGCTTTGTCCGAATTCCCACTTTTGAAAAGATACATATCCTAACTCCTCGAGAAACCACCCCCAAAATTCGGATGACCTTTCCAAATTTGATACGTACAGCTCGATATGATGGAGCAGCCCCCTTGACAAATACACACCTCCTGCTGAATAAACATTCCAAAATAAAAGTAAGCTGCTATGATAGCTGCTTATCAAGTAATCAATTACCTAACCTACTATTTCTACTTCTTTTTCAATTCCCCTTTGTTTAACTAACGCACCCCTATATTTTAAGTGCAATATTTCACAAACCTTCTGTGAACATTCGATTAACAACAAAATACATTTATACATAAATGCTATAATTCATTTCTGATTGACAGACTCAATATTATGTTGGAACATAAAAATACTCTTATGTTAAAAAAGGGGTTTAATTGCTGAACTATGAGCCAGTTTATGAGCAATAAGATAAATGACAAAAAAGAATGGAAATGAAAAGATTGAGTTCCACCCGGGATATTTATAGTAGCCTATCCATAAGCTAAAAGGTTCTGCTATAAATGCTGTAATGCCTGCAAAGATTAGCCCTTTTATTATCGGACTTACCTGAGGTTTTATTTGTAAAAAGAACATAATAGTAACTGGCATAAGTGCAAAATCCCATGCAATATAGTCCGGCATTACGGGATTAATTTATTATAGTATCATTGCCCACAAACCGCCTATCATTAAACGGGCTGAACTCTCTTTATTTCTAAAAATAAACCATATTATCCAAGGGACCACTGTTAAAAGAAATGTTGTCATCCACCCGAAAGAGAATAGAATATCCTTTATCCAAATTTCACTTAAACTAGAGTGAGCATCATCAATTGTTTTATACTGTTCATTTATTAATTTTATTATTTGGTCAGAAGGTCTTATCATTATTAAGGGCTCCTTGTTTTTCCCTTATAATTCCCATTTCCCTTCTTATTATGATGTTACTTTCAACTATCCTGCACCTATAGCATAATAAGA
>NZ_BCUY01000191.1 GCF_001591465.1 Cytobacillus firmus NBRC 15306 | reverse complement strand
GCCCTTACCTGCCGATTGGTCCCAATGGAATGAAGAAACAAGTATATCTTGTCGCCTTTATCGACGATGCCACCAGGTTTGTACTTCACGCAGCTTTCTATCCTACCTTGGATTCAAGGATCATTGAGGATGCCTTCCGTCAGGCCATCCAGAAGTATGGTGTTCCAGAGGCTGTCTATTTTGATAATGGAAAGCAGTATCGAACCAAATGGATGTCGCGTACCTGCTCAAAAATAAGCACCCGTCTTACTTACACACGGCCGTACTCCGCTGAATCAAAAGGGAAAATTGAACGCTTCAATAGAATCATAGATTCATTCATCAATGAGGCTGTAATCGAAAAACCCAATACAATTGATCGTCTGAATGAGCTTTTCCAAGTGTGGCTGACAGAGTGCTATCAGAATAAGCCTCATTCTGCACTTGGGGAGAAAATCAGCCCGGAAACGGCATTTCGTTCAGATAAGAAAGCGATTCGGTTCATTGATCCGGATACGTTGAGTAATGCATTTCTCCATTGTGAAACGAGGAAAGTCGATAAATCAGGATGCATCAGTTTCATGGATCAAAAATATGAGGTGGGCCTGGCATTCATTGGACGACAGGTTGAGGTTGTTTATGATCCTGCGAATATCGAGGAGCTTACCATTGAGTTCGAGGATCATACTCCTTGGAAAGCCAAGAAGCTTGTCATAGGGGAAAGAGCTGGGAAGCGTCCTGCATTACCTGAGCACCTGCAGGTGCAGGATGTAGAATCTTCAAGACTATTAAAGGCAGCTGAACGAAAGAACCAGGAACGTCAAACTGAACAGAAACCTGCCGTGACCTTCCGTGCCGTTTGGAAGGAGGATGATTCTCGTGTTTGAAGCCTTCTATGAAATGGATAACACCCCTTTCGCCAGAGATCTTCCGACTGATCAATTGTATGATTCCTCCATGATGCAAGAAATCCTTGGAAGGCTGAAGTACACAGCTGAAAGACAGCTTTTTGCCGTTCTGAGTGGGGATAGTGGTACTGGAAAGACCACAACCATCCGTAAGTTTGTGGACAAATTGGATAAAGGGAAGTTCCATATCCTTTACCTGTCCGACTCTAAGTTAACGCCTCGTCATTTTTACAAAGGTCTCTTGGAACAGTTAGGCTCCGAAGCGAAGTTTTATCGAGGGGATGCAAAACGGCAGCTTCATCGAGAGATTGAATTAATGAAAGGCATACGAGGGATACAACCTGTAGTTGTAGTGGACGAAGCCCATCTTCTGGACCGGGAAATGCTTGAAGAGGTTCGTTTCCTACTGAACTTCAAAATGGATTCGCAAAGCCCGATGGCACTCATTCTCGTCGGTCAAAGTGAATTGTGGGATCGGCTTCGACTCCAATCCTACGCAGCGATACGCCAAAGAATCGATATCCAATTCCAGTTAGGACATCTCGATCGTGCCCAAGTTGAGGAATATGTTTCTAGGCATCTTCGTTATGCCGGAGTTGACCAACCAATATTCTCTGATGGGGCTCTTGACGAAATCCATCGGTTTTCTGGTGGTGCCGCAAGGCTCATAAATAAACTCTGCACACATAGTCTACTCTATGGCTCACAAAATGGCCGAAGGATCATTGACGACCATATGATCAAGCAAGTCATCCAGGGTGAGCTTTCATGAAAAGTCGCTGGAAAGAAATGAATTACAATGAAGAGTTGGATTGTTGGGTTGTGTTTTGGGGAGACAATTCTGGTTATAAGATGCGATGTGGTGAATGGTTTGATCTACATCTGGGAAATGGGAAGACTCTTTCCTGCCGCCTGGAATTGGGCAGAGACTGGTATATCCTTACGGGTCGAAATGATGTTAGGTTCTACCTTAAGAAAAATGAGGCGTATCAAGTTGATTTGTAAATCATTTGGGAAGCATGT
>NZ_BCUY01000190.1 GCF_001591465.1 Cytobacillus firmus NBRC 15306 | reverse complement strand
GCACATGTGGCTCAATTCATATGCAATAAGCAAGATATAAATAAATGGACGTTTTTTGAACACTGCTATTATGGTACAGATTAAAAATTTTGATACCTTTTGGTAACGTATACCAAAAGATTGCTACAAAATAAAAAGCCACCGATATGCTCGGCAGCCATTTTATATATTAAGTATGGGTTATACGCTCCTGTTTAACTAAACTGCTCCTTTAGATCAATAAGAATAGATGCCAAAATGACAGCCCGGATCTTTCGCTAACGCTACCTCGGGAGCCTTATTCCATTCTTGAACCCCAATTTCTATTTTTTCTTCCCCTGTTGCTATTGTACTAGCGGTACTCTCCAAAGTTACTTTTGGAGTTTTGCCGTATGATTAAAAACCCTAAAGCTAAACCCCCACCTAAACTTATTATAAATAATCTATTTTTAGTTGAGAAGAGCATATTAAATCGTCTTTTTTGGTAAAAAATATCAAAAATTCCAGAAAAATAAATCCAATCCTCTTTACGGTTTAATTATCCTCATTAGAAGTTTGAAGTAAAGGCTGTCGGACTTCAGTATGTTCACAATTCCTCCATAATTACTCAGGTGATTTCCATAATAAAATAAACAACATAAAAAAAGAGCGAGTATTCTCTCTAGTCGTTGCAAAGATTACAATTTTATTTCGTTGGTTTTTGCCCAACAAATTGTATGACATGGGACAATCCGTTATGTAATTCCCCCTCTTTACGAACAACCTCACCCATGAAAAAGTGAACAATCCGCCAATCTGAAAAGGTATTTAAAAACTCATCAGGATCGTATAGAAAACTTAAATCTTGTGGTCCCCCACTTTTATAGGGAAGTTGATACTTTGAATATACCTCTGTAACAAAATAACCCCCTATTTTTACTGCTTCCTTCACTCCTTCAAGTGTTTTTTTACGTAATTCCTCTGGGAAATGTCCGAAAACACAAACAATTTCATCCCAACGTTCTTTTTCCCAGTACGCTTCATTTAAATCGACAAGCTCTGTATCAACAGTTACACCTCTTACTTCTGCAAGTCTCTTAGTTTTTTGTAATCCAGTTTCAGCATAATCCCAAGCAGTAACCTTCATTCCTTGTTCAGCTAAAAAAACTGCATTCCGTCCTTCTCCTTCTGCTATTGCCAATGCATTGCCAGTTAATTGGAGTTTTTTCTGAATTTCTAATAAAAAAGCATTAGGCTCAGTTCCATAAACATAATTTTCACCTTGAAATCGAGTATTCCATTGGTTCATATTCTAATCTCCTTTATAAAGAATTTTTACTACTGATTATTTATTTGTTAAACAGAATATCATTATTATTTTCAAAATAATGAAATGATAAAGGAGTCAACGAAAATGAACACTATTAGTCGATCTGTAATAAATTGAACTTAATTAAGCTAAAAAGAAAACAAATAATTTAGGAATACACTAGGAAGTCCCCAGTATTACTAGAATAGGGTCCCTTTTCTATACATTTTCAGTTTGACCATCGATAATTTAGTATCATATTGTAGATGGTAAGAGTTTTGACTTCGCTCTTACTCCTATTTAAAAGAAGTATCCTACTTCTATTTTGATAGCAATTGTCAGCCACCATTTATACAGGTTGTCGTAGAGCTGCCCACAACCTTGTTTAACTCATTAAGAAGTTTAGCGAGAGTATCAGGTTCAATAAATATTTCCATCGCTATTTCTGTAAGAGGTATATTATGTTTTTTAAAAATAGTAGCCGTAACTTCCCAAACTTCAACTACTGCTTTGGCTGACATATTGGATTGTATGACCATTTCGGTAATCCTCTCTAATGGTATGACTCTTTTTCTCTTACCAAACTTAACTTTAAATCAGTGATGACACTGACTCTGACTGAAATATAATAGTTCTATACTTCTGGACAAGGTAAGCGTAAAATAATCCTC
>NZ_BCUY01000189.1 GCF_001591465.1 Cytobacillus firmus NBRC 15306 | reverse complement strand
GCACATTTTGAGTCACGAAAAAATTTGTTCAACATTGCATGTATGCAAGTATTTTTTACGCATTTGTTCCTTTTTTTCTCGAAATGTCCCTCGAATATCCTTGTTTGAAATGGCAATAAGGAACATATGAATCCTTTCACAGCAAGGGGTCACGCAATCATGTCCCTTTGATCCTTCTTTTTTTAATGAAAGACTATAATTAGTAATATATATATACATGCATATCACGTATATAAAGATTTCCTGAAAAAACCAGGAACGGAGGAACATTTGGTGAATTTCAAGATAAATTGAAAGTGGCCAGAACGGAGACTGTCAGTGTTGTCCGTATGTCTTTTTTATTAGATAATTGTTTGTGAAAGTAAACTCGTTCAGACACCCATTAATCGATTTTTAACGAGCGTATTAACCACTAAAAAGAAGGTAGAGCGCTCCTGCGGGTCTTCTATGGGTCGCAGTCAAGGCTGTGAGATGTTCTTGTAATTAAAATGTGATTTTTTGAAATTGCGTTTCAGAATGAATTGATAGACAGTCCGGTTGCTTGGTGATTCTGGGCTTAAAACAAGACAAGGGCGATGACCGGCTTGTTCAACCCCTGTTTGTAGGGGGAATTCCAAAAAGCCGAGTTCGCCCTTTTTGGGACACTTAGACTCAAATCAATTCCTTCCCTTCTGATACACCAAATTCATAATCCAAGTGTGGATTCGTTTTTCCTTTCGTTTGTGCTAATAAGTCGTTCAGCGTTGGTTTGGTTTTGACAGGTCTGATAACCATTTCGTTGTTTAAGAGTTCGAGCTCGATCTGAGAACCGTTTTTTACGCCTAGATTCTTTGCGAATTGGCTGGGAATACGAACCGCTAAACTATTTCCCCATTTTTGAACTGTGACCATGTGTTTCACCCCTTTTTGGTTCTGATTTTTGCTTTTGGTATAGGTATTCGTGCTTTCTTGTCTACTCGTGTGATGTTCTTCATCTTTGGTTATCATTGTATCACCTTGTTTTTTGTATCTACAATATACCGTATATTTATCATTTTTTCCTAAATCATGTTACTCTCTCGGTAATGATAGGGAGTCACTTTTTTAGTTGGACATGTGATAAAATTGAATTCGTGCTTAATATTCCAACAGGATATTTAACCATTGGGGATAAAAATTCATGGGTGGGCTTAGGTTGATATCTTCGCACCTCGTTTAGTTTATTGGAACATAGAGGAATGAAGGAATTATTGTACTTAAAACAATCGGGTGGGTTGATCTGGAAGCATTAAGCACCTTTTTTGTTGAATTAATTATTGAACATACGCCTTTTTCCGCGTGATTGGCACGGGGAATAAGCGTGACAAAACCCATCTGACCCTCAATTAGGGAGCTCCGTTAAGGGAGGGAAAACCTTTAACCACACCCAAATTAGTATTAGAAATAGCAATGTAAATACACTATATTTAACAGTAAAAAACCCCGAGCTAGTCACTCGGGGTTTTTATCTCTATCTGCTTGTTCCTTTAAAGCCCCCTTAAATGGAATAAGATATTACACCTTTATTCTTGAAAATAGTGTAATGGTCGTGGATCAGTGATGCAGCGAGGTGTCGAAAATTAAAACACACAATAGAAGGAAAGGCGGTTGACGCCGGTTGTTGTTTATCGCTATAATCGTAAAGTTTGCACTTTGTGGTTTACAAAATCACACATCGTGATATACTTTTAATAGGAGTTATTGCAAAAGAGTGATTTAGCCAACGAGCCTAAAAGCTGACGTCCATCAGCGACACTGGAGCGAGCTAACTAGATCATTTACGTTTTTCGTATGTGTCGGAACCACATACAAAACAGCAGAACGTCACGGCTTGAATTAGAAGTTCTGTGAACCCTAATGCAAGTCCGCGCGAAGCGAAAGAAAAAGCCCACGTAGTCGTCCAACTACGGGGCTTTTCTTTTTTGTGCTGTATTCCTGTATCAAGGGTCGAGACATCGTTCGATACCCTGTCCTGCAATGTCCATACGGAAAGCGGCCTCCGGGGTGTCCAGGCCCG
>NZ_BCUY01000188.1 GCF_001591465.1 Cytobacillus firmus NBRC 15306 | reverse complement strand
GTTACTTCGAATATGTTTCTTTGAGACGATAACTCTCTCCGTTCATTGGGATAATGTGGGCCTTGTGAGTCACTCGATCTAACAAGGCGGCGGTCATCTGTTCATCGTGAAAAACTTCTACCCATCGGCTAAACTCCCGATTGCTAGTGATAATCATGCTTCCTCTTTCATAACGAGTAGAAAAAAATTGAAACAGTAATTCGGCTGCTCTCTGGTGGTAGGGGATATAGCCAAGTTCATCAATAATCGTGACATCTGCAGCCAACCATTGTTTCTCCAACTGGAGGAGCCTTTTTTCGTCTTGGGCTTCCATCAGTTCATTCGATAGGCGGGCGGCCGTATAATATTTGACAGTATAGCCTTGATTAATCGCCTCTTCCCCTAACGCAATTGATAAATGCGACTTTCCTGTACCTGAGTTCCCAATAAAAATGACATTCCTTTTCTGCTGAATGTACTCCCCTTGAAAGATGTCCAGAATGCGTCTTTTTGGTACGTGGGGAGCCTCCTCAAATTGAAAAGAGAGGAGGTCCTTATGTACAGGGAATTGCGCCTTTTTTCTGGCTAACTCTTTCTTTTTGATTTCTCGCTCAGCTATTTCAATCGATAATAATTGAAAGAGAAATTCTTCATAGGTAATTTGTTGCTCATTTGCTTCGCGCAAATAAGCGTCAACTTGTTCACGTATAGTCGGCAAGCGCAGCCTTTTTAGATATTCATCCATTTGATAACGGTGTGTATTCAGTGAATATACCTCCCTTTCTGTAATAGTTGGTCATACGGGCTAAATGTAGGAGCCTTGACGGTGACGGACTGCTCCATTTCATATTTTATTGGGGCTGGCTTTGTTGCTTCCGGCTGAGTCATGAGGTAAAGATAATGCCTTACACTATCAGCTGTATATAGCTGCTCTTTTACACAACTTGCCACTGCCCTTTCTACTGTTTCCATCGTAAACTCCCGATGGAGTTTTAATAGTTGAATAAACTCTTTTCCATGCCCATACTTTGAAAGACTTCTCTTATAAAATTCTTGATAACTTGGTGGAAGATTAGCTCTTCGAACTGGGCGCGCATGCTGGATGGCCCTTGGTTTTCTCTCCAGTTCATCCAAGTAATGATCCACTTCAAAAATTTCTTGAAGCTTTTCGTATGAACGCTCATGTTTGGCTACACAGTTTCCGTCAATGTTTATTTCAATGTGATTTACATAAGCATTTATTTGTGCATCTTTCCGACCGGCATACCTAGTAGGTACCGAGTAGGCGTTTGTTTCAAAATTAACAAGCGAAAGACTGTTGACAGAGGCTCTTACCTTCCTTGCGCAAGGATGAGTACCAATAATCGGCAGAAGCTGTTGCTTCTCTAGTAAAAATCGTTCACCCACCTGTTCTTTCGTTTTTGGAACATAGGTTTCTTCATAGGCATCACATTGTTCTAAAAGATAGTGATTAAGTACCTGTAAGTCACTTACCTGTGGAACGGGAACTAAAAATTGAGCTCGTGCTGTTTGAAC
Organism: Cytobacillus firmus NBRC 15306; assembly: GCF_001591465.1. Classification (GTDB taxonomy): domain Bacteria; phylum Bacillota; class Bacilli; order Bacillales; family Cytobacillaceae; genus Cytobacillus; species Cytobacillus firmus. The sequence goes on along the minus strand of NZ_BCUY01000188.1, from coordinate 523 downwards.
TAGTTTCTCTACTTGTCCTTTTTCATTTCCTTTTGCGGGTGCACAAAATTGGGCATCAAAAAGATAGTATGATCGAAACTGGATAAAGGCCTCCTGTTCTTCACGCTTGGTCCCTTCTAACACCTTCTTTACCGCTGTTTTCATATTGTCATAGACAATCGTTTTCGGGACACCACCGAAATAATCAAAGGCATCTGCGTGACCTTGAAATAACGCCTCCTGCCGTTGATGCTGAAACACTTTTACAAAAATCTTACGGCTATACAAAAGTCTCATACAAAAAAGCATTACCTTCGTTTCAATCCCATTTAAAAGCACAATGATTTCCCCCCAATCAAATTGGGCAAATTCACCGGGATCGAATTCCAACGGTATAGAGGAATTAGGAGTTTCTTTGAGCTGCTTATATTGGCGTACAAAACGGCGTACAGTGGATTCTCCACCTTTAAAGCCATATTCTTTCACCAAGCGTCTGTGGATTTGAGCAGCACTGTGACGCTGTTTTAGGGGGGCTGTTTCATCG
>NZ_BCUY01000187.1 GCF_001591465.1 Cytobacillus firmus NBRC 15306 | reverse complement strand
ATCTTTTCGAAAAAGACTAATGATTAAACGTTGACGTTTTGTTCGTTCAGTTTTCAAAGATCAATCACTATCTCTTAAAGCAACTTTATTATAATACCATTTGCAACTTCCAATGTCAACAGAGTTTAAAAGTTATTTTCAAAATATGTTTTGTGAAAGCTGTTCTTAAATAATAGCATCGTCCATGTTCCAGGTCAACCGTTTATGCATGGTACATTATTCCAATTTAAAACGATGGGAACATATAATTTTTTAACTTCCTGATGAGCATGAGTAAAAGCATAAGTATCACACTAAAGAATACAGGATTCCAAAAAGAGTTTATTACTAAGATGTCCATCTTTTCCATAATGATATGGAATGCAAAATCAGCAATAAATAATGAAACAAGCCATTTTAACCGATAAAATTTTATTATAACAATGGTTGCAGCAGGGCATAAATAATCCATACCAGAACACTGAAAGCTACATGGTCCTGATAAGGAGAATCAAACCATCCGACTTTATAATGATGAGAACCCACGATAGCAGTCAAACCAAAAGAGACCCCTTGAAAAATTGTGGTAATAGCCATATACACAGTAATACATTGAATAAAAAAAGATGGGTCTTCGACTCTATTCCTCCACCATTTAATAACAAAGACAGACGCGAACAATATCGCCGGGGTAAACCAGGATCTCCACCAGTTATGTTCATAGATGCCAAGCCACAGAAATAGCTCTTCTATTCCATATATGGAGGCTATTATTAAAATAACCCACTTGAACGGGATTCTAAAAGCCGCTATAGTCATCAAAACACTGGGAATAAAAAAAGCCTGTGAAATACTTGAACCAAAAACATCATCATACCAATGGATTGAAAAGAAATTCGGATAATAGGAGTAGGCGTCACCTAAAATCAATACGATATATTCCATTAAAAAAGAAAGCCCCATAGTAAAGAAATAAACCGCCAGATTAAAACGAAAGTCTGTTTTCTTATAAGTTATATAAATAAGACCAATGCTAATAAGCACTAATCCAAGAAACCAAAGCAAATTTGACATTCTTCCACATCCAGTTTAGCTCGTTTCCATTATTTTGTTCATCCCGGACAAACATATATTTCTTCCCGGAACGAGAAAATTGTTCATAAAAAACGCAATATCCGAAATACAAGCGCTGTCTGCGGAACAAATATAAAACAGAGAAAGTATTTTAGTCGAGACTTTCTCTTAATTTATTATGCAAAAAATAAAAGGGCGATTTAGATCGCCCTTGCAACTATTTAGAAAATATGCTGTTATTGTTAACGACTTGCAATTCTTTCGTCGATTCTTTCATTTCGCTTTTGCAAATCGGACAAAGAGGCACCTGGCTGCTTTTGAAATTGTCCCTTACCCAGCAGTTGCAGGACTCAGATGTACACTCCCAAATTTTCACTTCTTCAACCTTGATTTCTTCCATGTTTTTTCTGCCAAATCCCATTGCCATATAAAGGCACCTCCCAAAGAGTAAGACCCTTACCCAAAATAAAAATCACTTGCTATATAAAGTGACGAACCACTGGCTCTATATAACAAGTGTTTATGGGCAATATTATATTCTTTTAACTAAATTTAGTATAACATATTTAAATGCTTCTGTCAAAAAGTTCTAAACCTGCAGCTGTATTCATTGAACACAACAAAAAATTGTTAAATACTATTACCCCAATCCGGGAAAAGTGTATAATGACATGTACAGCAGCGATAGAAAGGGTGAAGTCCATGAACATTACAAGTTATACTGTTGAGTACATACAGGATCCTACTGGCATTTTAACAGGTGACCGCTACGAATTCTTTTTAGATATTGATGTGGATGAAGAAGATGAATTATATTCAGAGAATGGCATTAAGCTAAGAGTGCTTTATTTTAAAAATGGAGAAGACGAGAGGATTCTTAATTATCATTTTGTTGAAGGCGCTTCTGGAACGGTTTTGGATTTCGCTTTAGATGAAGATGAAGAGAAAACAGTTTCAGCTTTCTGCCGGGACAACCTTTCCCAGGAAGAAGAATAAGAGCAGGGTTCCCCTGCTCTTTTACTTTA
>NZ_BCUY01000186.1 GCF_001591465.1 Cytobacillus firmus NBRC 15306 | reverse complement strand
GATAATGCATTTAATGAGCTTGCCTGATTTACTGCTTGCGTTGGGTTTTTATAAGAAGAATTCTCTTCAAATATACGTTTAATATCTTGATAGATTGTCAATTGTACCCCTCCAAAAATCACATTTATCAACAAATAATATAACCAATATTTTCTAATAACTCAATTTTCATATTACTTAAATTAAAATCTGCCCCCGTTAGCAAAAAAGAAAATTGCTTTGCTCTTTATTGAAGCAAAGCAATTGCTATTTCAACAACCTAATCAATATCAGCTATCTTTTTTCCTTCTTCATCTATTTGGGAACTACCTCCACCGAAACTCCAACCTTTGCTTTCAACAAAATCAATAAATGCTTCCAAAAATACATCGTGTCTTAAATCGTCACCGTTGTTTGTATAAATTGAACCCTCAATGTGAACTCCGAATGGTCTTTTCAGTTCGAATTCCTCCCAAAACTAATTAACATTATTTTAGCATTTCTTATTCCACAAACCTGCCCCGTTTGTTCAAATAAGAAAAAAACTGCCGAAATGACAGCCTTGTTTAATAATTTTTATTAGTTTTCATTTTTCACGATTAGCTTAGTATAATTTTGATTCGATTTTATATCTTCTATTTTAATTCCCTCATAATAATACTCTAGTATTTCCTTATATTTCTTTCCTTCTGTTGCCATACTATTTGCCCCATATTGACTCATACCAACTCCGTGTCCATAGCCCTTAGTAGTTACTTGTACATCATTCCCATTAAGTTTTATGCTAAAATCCGTGGATCTTAAACCTAAAGCATCCCTAAATTCGGCTCCGGTAAGTTTCTTTCCACTAATATTAATTGTGGACACTCTTTCGCTAGAGGTTCTTTGAACATCAATCTCATTTGAGATTTTAACTCCTAGCCTTGATTCTATTTCATTACTAGAGAATGTTTTTGTTTTAATAAAATCAGGGGAAGCTTTGTCCCACGGACTAGGGACGCTTCTTAAATATGGAAGCGATGCAGTCCAGTAATCCTCTGAATTTTCCGTATACCCATTACTTATAGCAAAGAAAGAAGCGTCAATAAGCTCACCATTGTAAGTCATTACCAATCCTTGAGTTTCGTTAACTGCTTGTGTTATTCTTTTAATATTTTTTTCATAATTATCGTTTTTCCACATTTCTTTCAATTCATCCTGGTTTTTATAAACTTGTTGTAATGTGGAATCTGTAATATCAGCCCCTTTTGGCAAGTCACTTTTGTTTTCTGTCATTAAAAACTTCATAATATATGTTCTTGCACTAATAGCTTGTGCTTTTAATGCCTCCATTTCGTAATTTGCGGGCATCTCTGATGCTAATACCCCTCTTAAATACTCTTCTAAATACACCTTTTCAATTTCTTTATTATTCATTCTAAATACTGAGACAGTAATGTCTTTATTGCTGCTTTTTGTATTGTTTGCTGTTTTGTTTTTTGGTAAGGTATCTGAATTTGTAGTTTGAGGAAGTTCGGATGATATAATTTTTGTACTTGTTGCATCCGTACCAAAAGCTATTACGATTAGAGAAGGGACACAAAGAACGAAAATAAGAAATGAAATGATAATTATAGATACTGGTCTCATAAATACCTCCCATATTTATATACATAATTAATATGGGTTTTGGACAAGCATTTAGAACTTCTTTTAATAAAATCTGTATTATTATGGAAGTGTCTTACTCAACAAAACTGCCCCTTTTGTTAAAAAAAAGGCCGCCTGGTTTGGCAGCTGATCTTGAACATAAGAAACGGGCCCTTTACTTATTTTTCACTTCCAATTTAATATCTTCTATCCTCCACTTTTTCACACTATCATACTTTCCTATCGCCTTAGTCATTACAAATTGATAATTGGTTTTGATATCTTCAACCGTATTGTAGGTAAGGTATACTTTATCTTTTTCAATTCTGAATTCCTTAAGATCCAGAACAGCATTTGGTATCCATTCAAATCCTTTGCCATTAAAGCCAAAACCACAAGGGCAGTTTCCTGCTTTGTCTGTTGTAAAGTAACCTTGCTCATCCTTAAAGGCCATAAATTTAGTTGCTTCCTGAAATGATTGTGAAGCCTT
>NZ_BCUY01000185.1 GCF_001591465.1 Cytobacillus firmus NBRC 15306 | reverse complement strand
CATTGAGTGTTGACTTAGAGTCAACACTCTTCTTTTCATTATCGGAAAGAGACGTCATTTCGATGAAACGACTTGGGGAGGATAATGAATTTGCAATCCCAGATGGTGAAAATCCATACCCGAGGAGACTGACCTAGCTCGGGAAGCTTAATCTAGGGCAACACCGTGAGGTGTTGTCTGAAGGAGATGCGGAAAATCGAGAGACCCGTAAGCGAATAGGTAGACCCTAATGCAATAAGTGTGAAGCACAGCGGCGAGGTAAGTTGGCGACTTTTCGAAAAGTGAGGAAGCCCACTTAAGAGGCATTTTCTTCAGAAGTCAGAACAAGAAAATGTGACTTATAGCGTGATGGTGCAGGGTATGCTTATAAGGGAAATGTGACGACCCCGTGAGGACTCCACCTTACCGAACAGGCAGGGTTCTAGTCTATAAGGGTAATCCGAAGTGACGCAGAACTGGTGGAGTAGTCAGACATTCTCATAGTACGGGAGTAACTTGATGACCATAACATCAAGCGAACGGAAGGGGAATGACCTATGGCTCCAAGCCATGAACAAGATGTAATGATAACAATCATGATACCGCGGTAAAACCGTTTGAATGTACATCAAGGAAAGGCGTGGAATACGCAATGAATCAAGAGTGGAAGTTTAAATTACACAGTGTCTATGGACAAATATTATTCGACCGAAAACTAACCCAAAGCTTCGAGCAAGTAAAAGCAAACAAGGGAGCAGGGGGAATTGACGGAGAAACCATAGAAAGTTTTGATGCTAAATTAGAAGATAATATCATGGCATTATTAAACAAACTGAAAGCAAAGTCCTATCAAGCTCAACCGGTTAGAAGAGTATATATTCCAAAAAAGAATGGGAAGAAACGACCGCTGGGTATTCCTACTATTGAAGACCGTATTGTCCAACAAAGTGTGGTAAATGTACTTCAGCCAAAATTCGAGGACAGCTTATTTCACAATTGGTCAGTTGGTTATAGACCGAATCGTGGAGTGGAAAGAGCATTACAATTAATCCTTTGGAATATCGAACAAGGATATAATTACATTTATGATTGCGACATTAAAGGATTCTTTGATAATATTCCACACAAGAAACTCATTGGAATATTGAAGAAATATGTTTCAGACCGAACGGTCTTAGGTTTAATTGAGCAATGGCTTAAAGCTGGATTTATGGAAGAGGGAAAGCTCATTCATTCCGATTATGGGACACCGCAAGGTGGGGTTATATCTCCACTTCTCGCAAACGTATACTTGAATGAACTAGATTGGGAATGGGACTTAAACGGAATTCGATTTGTCCGTTATGCCGATGATTTTCTGTTGTTCGCCAAATCGAGGGAGACTATAGAAAAGGCTGCATCCCTAACTAAGGAAAAGTTAGGTGAGTTGGGTCTAGAAATCTCTAAAGAGAAAACAAAAGTAGTCAACTTTAGTAAGGATGATTTTGACTTCTTAGGATTCACCTTTCATCATTGGAGACCGAGAAAAAAGGACAATAAATCTGTTTTCCACGTTACTCCTAAAGAAGACTCCATAAAAGATTTTCGATTGAAAATTAAGGAGAAGACTAGAAAGACGTTAACCTTGAGCAAGGAAGAATGGATAAGTCGAGTAAATCCAATCATAAGAGGGAAGGTCAACTACTATGTGACCATCATTAAGGCTATCAAAGCTAATGAAGAACTAGGACAAAAGAGCCGATGCATCACTCGATGGATGCGAAGTAAGTTGAAAGCAATCGATGGTTACATAAGGAAAAGACTACGCGTAGCATTTATTCATAAACATCCGAATCAAAAGAAAGAACAAAAGATGAGGTATAAATGGAATAATCGCTTCTTTGTAAGTATTAAGTTAATACCGAGTTACTGGCTTTACCTTAACAAAGCTTACGGTTACAGTCTTGACGAATATTTAGTTGAATTGAAGATTCTAGGAAAAAGGAAACAACAAAACGCAATTAAACGTGCAAAAGAAAATGGTGAGGAATACTTCACTCCTCACAGAATCCAAAAGATGCAAAATGCCTGGAACGCATCCTCTTGATAAACATTGTAACATTTGGTAAGCCGTATGCCTTAATAGGGCACGTACGGTTTGATAAGGGGGAAGCCTCGGAAGAGGTTTCCCTACTTTATT
>NZ_BCUY01000184.1 GCF_001591465.1 Cytobacillus firmus NBRC 15306 | reverse complement strand
TTTTAAATAATGCGTAGAAAAGAAAGTTGTTCCAGAGTAGTCACCAAACAATAAAATATAGTTAAATAAAAAAATGGCTCAGTTACTTCACTGGCCATTTCTGTTTAATTAATCTACTAGTAAAGATTAGCCGTGGGACGGTCAGATTTTTGAGGAAAATTTAGGAACGTATTGATTCAAGGTATTTTTCAACTTTATAAAACTACTTCAAACCCCGTAGGTTTTTGGAATGGCACTTTATATTCCTTAAAGACCAATTTGAACTTAGAAATATCTTCGGGTAATGCAGGTGAAACAATGTAAGAATAGGATGTATGTCCTCTTGAGCCTCCACCTCCTTCGTTTCGGCAATCATAATCGTCCTCATTCCCCTCAATGGATAGACCAAAAAAGGTATGTTCTCTAAACCTGCTAGGATAGTCATCATCAGATTCTTCTCTGTCAATGTTAAAATGGACAACACTTGCATTTTCAAATTGACGTACAAATGTTACTGAATAAAAGACATTATCTTTTTCAAATGACTTTAATATTGGGATATTTTTAATAAATCCCTGTGGTTCTACAAAAGGTTTATATATGTCTTCATTTAAGAAGTGGGAAAATACGCTATTTAAAAAGTCCTCGTAAAATTTATATTTCTCAGACCAAGTAGAAATAAGTTGTTTAGTGGGAAAACCGGGATTATTCTCTGAAAGATCTCTCCTTTCTTGAATTAATTTACAGATTTGTTCGTCGATATTTTCAAGTCGCTTATCGTAGTGTTCTGTAGGTGGTTCGAATGGCATTCGTTTCATATTTTCAGCCTCCAATTAATCCATTGTAATTAGACTGTAACATAAAATGGTAAAGTAACAAACTCCTTACACCAAATTGACAGAAACAATACTGCATAGAATTATTGCGTAGAATAGGTATTCCATGCTAACATGCGACCAAATATATGTAAAAAGGATATGAAAAACGGCTATTAACGGTTAAAAAATATTGCGTAGAATTATTTATCGTAAAAAATGAGGAGGAGTGTACATGATAAACCAGTTTGTTGAGGAAGCCTTAAGAGGAAAATCAGAACAGACAATAAAAACTTATGTACATGCAATTAAGCAATTTAGCGAGTGGTTAGAAGGGGCTGGAGCCAATTTATCAAATTATGCCAGAAGCGATGTTCAACAATACATTGATTATCTTGTTAGTAGAAGAAAAAGCGCAGCAACAATAAATAAGATTTGGAATGGGATTAAAAAGTTCAGTAAATGGGCTGAGAAAGAAAATACAATTGAGGATATATCCGTAGTTAAACCTCTGGATTATAAAAATGAGGCTCCTAAATCTCTGGATAGATTGGAGTTGAATCGTTTGGTTAGAGAAGTAGATAGAACAGAAAATAAACGAGATATGGCCATTTGTGACTGCTAAACTAAAATAGACAGTTTTTGCTAGATAAGATGAAACACTTATTTACCCTAATATACCAGTAAAATATATAGCTCCTCCATTGTATGATGATGGTTTGATTCTTAAATCATTGGAGGGCTAAGAAAAGGTGGATAAGTGGGAAATGTATATGGAAATTCAGCAGTTACTCAAGAAAGGTTTTAGTAAATCCAAAGTAGCAGATAAACTGGGGGTATCCAGGGCAACTGTATATCGGCATCTTAAGAGATCTCCTTCGGAGATGGCAGAATGGGTTGAATCTTTACAAACAAGAAAGAAAAAGTTGGATCCTTATAAAGAGTTAATCTTGAATTGGTTAAGGGAACATCCTGATCTTTCAGCAGCACAAGTACAAGATTGGTTGATGGAAAGGTATAAGGAACAACTTGAAGTGGGTGAAAGCACAGTCCGTGCTTACGTAAGGGAGCTAAGAGTTGAATATAAAATAGCTAAGGAATCTTCACCAAGGGATTATGAAGCAATACCTGATTCACCATTGGGGGAACAGGTCCAAGTTGACTTTGGGCACACCAAGCAGAAAACGTCTGATAATAAAGAAGTAAAGCTGAACTTTATTGCCTTTGTGCTATCTAACTCGAGATACAAATATAAAGAGTGGTTAGATCGCCCCTTTACAACTCAAGATGTCATTCAAGCTCATGAAAATGCTTTTCAATGGTTTTGTGGGATCCCAGGAGAACTCGTGTATGATCAGGATAGCTTAATTGTGGTGAGCGAGAATGGCTGTAAATGTCAACCCAAAAGTTGACCATGTCGCTCATGTAAAAGTTGACCACCCTTTT
>NZ_BCUY01000183.1 GCF_001591465.1 Cytobacillus firmus NBRC 15306 | reverse complement strand
ATTTAAGGATTTGCTAATTCAACTAAAGCCCCCTATAGTTTAAGTACATTTGTTCACAAACTTGGTTTATTTACAGTAATGCTGCCCCGTTAGCTTAATAACTCTTTTACATTATCTGCAAAATAATTTCTGATAAACAACAATTCATTTACCTCAAACGTATAGTTGTCTTGCTTAAAGGAGTAGTTATACATCACTTTCTGGAGTGTATGATGCATCTCTTTTGGCAGGGAGGATAATCCCCAATTTCCCGCCTCTTCCTTCGAAGAAATAACTCCCTCCTTCAGATACCAATACACCCTTATTAAATTCAAGATGCAATAAACAGGCTTCTCAAAAATATTTTCTGTACAATCATAGAAATCTCCCATTATCGAAGAAGTGTAAAAGGATTGGGGAATTAAAGGAAATACTTCGATAATAGGTTTTCCTTCGAGGCAAATTCCCCGATGGAAAGTAATAGTTATATGTGCGGCTAAATCAGGATCTTTCTTAATTTCCCCATTTAAAAACTCATATGTCTCTAATGAGAGATCCTGTTCATATCTTTCTCTCCAAAATTCACTGTAATGAAAGTCAAAAGGACAAGGGTGTTCAAATGGCATTAATTGTTCTCGACTTAAACAGCTTACTTCAACAGGAAAAGGGTGGTTAGAATAAGCTAGAAAGAGTTTTGCCAATCGCCTTTTAAGTTCAATTTTTAATGGTTCTTCAGTGATAACCAAAATATCTATATCACTATTGTTAGGATTGAAGCCTCCCATCGCAAGGGAACCGTGTATATAAAAACCAATAAAATTGTCTTGAACAATTTCCTTAGTCTTCGTTAGGAGATGGAAAACAAACTCTTTTATATCGGATGAACAAGTGTACCAATTACAAGATATAGTAAATCCCCCCTGTACCTTCTTAAATTAAACTTCCCCGTTTGTTAAATAAGAAAAGGGCTTCCAATTATATTTAACAAAACATTAGTTAACTCAATTAGATTTAGTAAGTTTTTTGGTTACCATTTAACATACTTTTTAAGAAATCTATCTTCCTAATATCTTTATTATTATTTTTATCTGCTCGATAGCTATCCTTGGATGATGACTCGTAAACACTTAAATACTGTTCAAGATTTAGTAAGTAATACTTTACCTCTTCCATTTCATGCATTTCTAAATCCTCTATTTGTACTCCGGCAAAACTTGGTAGTGTGTCAATAATGCCAAACTCAACTGCTAATCCCTCTGTAGAGAACTCATGCTCATGCAAATCAATCAAGCTATATTCCATTGATTTCATAATGTTCACTATTTCATTCCAGTTGTATATATTTAATTCAGGCGGTACTTTCCACCCTCTTTCATCACCAGGTACATGAATATCTAAGTCTTGCGCATCCCAATTTTTTCCTGTAACGACTTCTAAACCAACCGAACCCATTAACAAAGGGATAATTTCGATATCATTTAGTTTCTTTGCAATTTTAATAAACTCATTAAATTTGTGATTATCCATTTGCTCCTCCATATTTCACTTAATTTTACAAAAAAATTTTTGCACTAACCTGCCCCGTTTGTTAAAGAAGGGCATTCAACAAGAAATAAACTACTAATCGTCTTTTTTGTGTTTAACTGGTGGTTTTAAAAATTCATCTTCTCCTGGATCAAACCCTTCTGGGTCCCAATAATCCTCTAAGTATTTCTCTTTTTCAAAAATATTTCGTAAAAAGGTAATTGCCTCTTGCCAAGTTGAGAAAAGGTGAATTGAATATGGAGGTTCACCTATGTCATTCCAAACTGCCCAAGTTCTTCTGGCAGCTCAGTGGCACTCCATTGAGCATCTTCAGGAAACGAAAGACAAAATATGTATTTTCATAAGCTGATTTCCAATCAATAAAACCCATTTCAGAAGCAAACTCTTCATATCCTTTAAAGAGTAACTTTCTAAAAATTGTGCCCCACTCCTTTATTATAAAACCTGATTGTTTTATAACCTGCCATTAATTAATTTACTATAATCCTCCATTCAATATATATACAATGTTATAACAATTTCTTATTTAACAAACCTGCCCGTTAGTCGAATAAGAAAAAGCTGCCGAAGCAAACCTGACTTTAGGCCTCGTTAGTTTAAAAAAGACAATAAAGTAACTTATATAGTAAAATATTAGTATTTGCAAAAGGAGCTCATTCTTATGAATATATTAATTTTAGGTGCAACTGGACGAGTTGGAAGTCAAATAGTTACTTATGCCCTTCA
>NZ_BCUY01000182.1 GCF_001591465.1 Cytobacillus firmus NBRC 15306 | reverse complement strand
GTGCTTTTGGTGGTGATGTTCGATTTCCTATGCATCTATTAAATACTTCTGATGCCAACGCTAAATGGCTTGCAGCTGGTACAAGCTTTTCAGCTCCATTAATATCAAGTAAAGCAGCAGAAATTTTAGGTAGGTGTAACCGGTTCACACCACTAGTAGCTAGAGCATTACTAATTCATTCAGCTCAGAATCCAAATCAAGTAGATAATCATATTGGTTACGGAATTATAGATCAAGGTGTTGATGATATTCTAAGGTGTGACAGAAATCATGTAAACATTATATATTCTAATTCTATGAATCCAACAGGTATGGCAAAGCTACCAATTCCATTACCTTTAAATGCTTCTATAACTTCTGATGTACATCTTTCTTGGACAATAGCAACCTTATCTAAGGCTAATGCTTTACATGTTGAAGATTATACTGAATCTGCTATTGAAGATACCTTCTATCCACATGATAAGAAGTATAAATTTTCCAAAGGTAAAAAAAGTAGAACTCTAAATATCATTACCAATAAAGATGAAATTCAAGATCTTATAGCTGATGGGTATAGTCAAGGAAGTCTCCCAACAACTAGTTCTACTGAACAATATCAGACCGAATTGGCTAGAAGGGGCGAATTAAAGTGGGATACAGTCGTTAAAAAATGGAAAAGAATGAGAGTATCTTCTTTAGAAAATCCATTTTTGGTTCTTCATGGGATGGGTAGAAATGGGAGCAGTGATAGGATTGATTATGCTGTCGTGGTCACGATCAGCGTTCCAAAATACTCAGGAAATCTGTATGAAGATATCTTAAACGAATATAGAGTCTTAGAGCCAGTCGAAATCAGAAATAGAAATGAAGTTATGATTTCTGTGAGGTAAAAACCAAACCCCTTTAATTTCTTGAAGGGGTTTAATTTACATAGATAAGTGGAGTTAAAACTTGTTCCAACTTTACTTATTAAACTAGCAACTACCATATATTAGGTTCATCACCAAAAGTCGGGGATGACAAACTTAATGCCCGGTTTCCAAGCGTAATCGCAGAAACAAATGGGCATCATTTCGATAGCCAAATCCACGTCTTTTGATAAGTTTTATTTTATTATTGGTACCCTCCATGATGCCATTTGAAAGTGGAGAAATAATTGTATTTAGTAAAGCTTGCTCACGTGCAATCAATGTTTTGGCAATTTTTGAAACGGCTCCACATCGATGGAATTGGTACCTAGTAAACCATTCTTTTAATCGACGTTTTGCCTGATTTGGCGTCGTTGCTTTTAGAACATAACGTAGGTGATTCAATGCATGATAAATGTGCTTAGTATGTAAATCTTCATTGTGCCATTCCGCCACGAATGCCCTTTCTTCCTCTGTTAATTCTTCTGGTTTTCGCGCTAAGCAACGATCAATAAATCGTGATTTATGATGCTTTTTCGCTTCGCCTAAATACCGTCTGCGCCTTTTGTGACTGCTAGAATAAAGTGTACAGTTTTTGCTTGATAAGATGAAACGCTTATTTACCCAAATATACCAGCAAAAAATATCAACCTATCACTGTAAAATGATCATAGTTCATACTTGCAGTGGAGGTTAGCTAGCGAAGGTGGATAAGTGGGAAATGTACATGGAGATAAAGCAATTATTAAAGCAAGGATTTAGTCAGACAAAGATAGCTGAAAAGTTAGGGGTTTCTCGAACAACTGTTTACAGGCACTTAAAGAGATCTCCTTCGGAGATGGCGGAATGGGTTGATTCTCTTCAGTATAAAAAGAAAAAATTAGATCCATATAAAGAACTGATTTTATCTTGGTTGAGAATGCATCCGGATATGTCAGCAGCACAAGTTTATGATTGGCTTTTAGAGAAATATAAAGATCTAACTGTTGGAGAAAGTACAGTAAGAACATATGTAAAAGCATTAAGAGAAGAATACAAAATAAATAAGGAAACATCTCCTCGAATGTATGAGGCAATTCCTGATCCCCCAATGGGAGAACAAATGCAAGTAGATTTTGGTCATACGAGACAAAAAACTGTTGATAATAAGGAAGCCAAACTCAACTTTATAGCTTTTGTCTTATCACATTCTAGACAAAAGTATAAAGAGTGGTTGGATAGACCATTTACAACACGGGATGTTATACAAGCCCATGAGAACGCGTTTAAATGGTATGGAGGAATGACCAATGAGATCGTTTATGACCAAGATAGTTTAATTGTTGTTAGCGAAAATGGTGGAGATCTAATTTTAACTAAAGT
>NZ_BCUY01000181.1 GCF_001591465.1 Cytobacillus firmus NBRC 15306 | reverse complement strand
AGATATTCTATGGAATCCCGGTATCAGATACAAACAAGGAATTAGTTGAAGAATTTGTGTATAGCAATATTACTTCCATTGAAGAAAAAAGGGGAATCACCGGGAAGCATATTCATATGTACTATAATCAAGACTTTTATAAATTCCAGCAAATCCAGGGGATGAATATGTTTGATTTTTTGGTTGCTGTAAAGGAAAAGATGTGCTGTTTACCGCTTCAGCAAAAGAGCGTTATCCTGTAAGATAAGCGCTCTTTTAAATGATTGAATATATGGCTTGCTTATTTGCTTAGATAACTTTTCCAAGCATTAGCCAGTAATTGGACTCCTCTCTCAATCTCGTCCATCGAGGGTGCGCCATATCCGATCATCACATGATTGTTAGGCTTGTGAAGCTGATACATAGGCGAAACAGCATCGATTTCAACTCTCGCCGACTTTGCCAGTTCAATTGCTTTAGATTCATCCAATCCTTCCGGTAATGTCACGATGATATGCAAGCCCGCTGTATCTCCAATTATGTCAAAGTGTTCTCCTAAATGTTTTGACAGGCTTTCTATTAAACAGCTCCGCTTAGCACGATATAGCGTTCTCATTTTTGCTATATGAGATGAATAAAGTCTTTCTTCCATAAATTTTGCAGCAGCTCGCTGATCGATTCTTGAAACAGTCGACTTTTGATAAGCATTAAATTTTTCAAAGTCTTGCTGCAGTGCTGCTGGCATAATCAGATAGCTAATCCGAAGTGATGGCAGCAATGTTTTTGAAAAGGTGCCGAAATACAGTACCCGCCCGGTGGAATCCATATGTGATAATGCTGGGATTGGTGCCCCTTTGTAGCGAAATTCAGAATCATAGTCATCCTCGATAATGAAAGCATCCTGCTTAATTGCCCAATTTAACAGTTCAACCCTTCTGGCAATAGACATAATTGTACCGGTAGGGTATTGATGAGCAGGTGTCGTATATAATAATTTTATTGGCTCATCAGGCACACAGCATCCTTCCTCATCCACAGAAATAGGATAACAAGGCAGCTGTAATTGATCAAAAACAGATCTTGCCCGAATAAAACCTGGATCTTCTATTCCGATCGCTTTCTGTTTAAAAAACAAACAGACATTTAGCAGCAGCTGCTGAAATCCGCTAAAAATATACACTTGCTCCGGCTGGCAGGCCAGCCCTCTAGCTTGCTGTAAGTATAGTGCAATTTGAACACGCAAAGAATATTCGCCCTGCCACGGTGCATTGCTGGCATTAGATTCATTAAGCTCTTTTCTGTATAATCGGTTCCAATGTTTATAGGGGAAGGCAGAGGCATCGATCTGCCCATTTTTAAAATTAATGAGAAACTCATTCTGAACTCTTTTCTCCAAGTCCGTTGTATTAATCTGACTATAGTGCCATTCATCCTGAATTTCAGAAACAAAATAGCCTCTGCGTTGTGCTGAATAACAATACCCTTCACTCTGCAACTGTTCATAAGCCATCTGAACAGTTATGATGCTTACGTTTAATTGTTCAGCCAGCCGCCGCTTTGCAGGAAGTCTTGAATGAGCTGACAATTTTTTCTCTAAAATCGCCAGCCGAATTTGTTCATAAATTTCTTTGTACTTTATTCCATTTTCCGAAAGCAGAATTTGAAATTCCATCGAATCATTCCCTGGTATTATATTAAAATTCATTTTTGGTTATTTTTATCATACCAGAATTCGGTTTTAATTGATTCAAGGAGAGTGATAGCATGCAAAAATTAGAAAACAATGTTGTGCAGTTGATTCCCATGGAACTTGAGCATGTTGAAGGAATTTATGAAGCAGCTCAGGATAAACGCATATGGGAGCATATGTCTGTTGATTTAACAGAGAAAAGCAGGGTCATTCACTATGTCAAAGATGCGATACAAAAACGTGAGCAGGGCGCCGATTTTGCTTTTGTCACTATCGATAAGAAAACAGGGAATATCATCGGTGCAACCTGGTTTCTCGATATTTCAATCCCTAATAAACGGCTCGAAATCGGCTCAACATGGATGAACCCTCTTTATTGGCGCACGAATATTAATTCAAACTGTAAATATTTATTATTAACCTACTGTTTTGAAGAACTGTCCCTGAATCGCGTACAAATTAAAACCGGACATGAAAATTTCCGTTCACAAAAAGCAATCCAACGGATCGGTGCGGTAAAAGAAGGCGTCCTTCGAAATCATATGATACGAAAGGAAGGGACTATTCGCCATACTGTCCTTTATAGTGTCATAAAAGAAGATTGGGGAAAAGTAAAAAGACATTTCGAAGAGCACTTGCTTTTCTAGGTTTTGTGGAATATTTAT
>NZ_BCUY01000180.1 GCF_001591465.1 Cytobacillus firmus NBRC 15306 | reverse complement strand
TGGCTACTATCTGGGAACTATTCTTGGGGGAATTTTAGTGTATCGTTTTTCCAAGTTGTTACAGGGGCGTTTAACAAGTTTTATGTTGTTTGGTTCCGCGGCTTTTGGAATTCTAACCTTTGCTTACGGTTTTGTTTCTGAGCCTTTTATTGCTTTGTTTTTAGTGTTATTAATGGGACCTTCTTATCAAATGAGAGATTTAGCACAAGAAACAATGTTTCAAAATAGTGCAGATGAAGGGACTTTAACAAAAATACTTTCAGCAAGATCAACCTTAGTTCAACTTATTTTTATAGCCTCTATTCTCGGGATAGGAGCTTTAACGGATTTGATAGGAGTTCGTCTTGTTTATATTCTATCAGGATGTTTATTGATATTTTCATCTCTATTCGGATTGATTAATCTTCAACTTTATAAAAAAGGTATCTCTTTGGAAAATGAAAATGTAAATTACTAAAGAGAATTACCTTGGCGTATCATTACACTTGTAGTTCGGGCTATAAATCAACTAAGATTGTTACTTGCCGATTTAAAGAGCAGGTAAGTTAAATAAACAAGAATATATCTTAATGTGATTAGATGAGTGCAAAGGGGGAATCCGTAATGGCTATATTCAAAAATTCAATATTAGAATTAGTGCAATTTAATAAAAATGATATCAAGGGTTTAATTGAGTTATCAGCATCAGTCGGGTGGGATTATGATGAATATGAGATTGGAACAGTGTTATCATCTGGTAAGATATTCGGACATAAAAATGCGGAGGGAAAAATTGTTTCTAGTGCAGCAATAGTCCCTTATGATACTAAGTTGGCTTCGATTGGTATGGTGATTGTTCATAAAGAGTTTAGGGGAATGGGACTAGGGAAAGACGCTACCCAAAAGTGTATAGATTTTACTTCCAGTAACACTTCAATTATGTTAATTGCAACTGAAGAAGGTAGATCCCTTTATGAAAAGATGGGCTTTATAACTGTCGATTGTGTTCATAAGTTCCTTTGTGATGACTATAAACCAATAAACAAAAGCGGTGATGTTACTACTGAAGAGTTCAATAGTAATAATCTTAAAGAAATTTTAAAGTTAGATAAGGCTGCATTTGGAGATAAAAGAAGCAAATTTCTCCAAAATAGAATAAACCAATCAGAACAATGCCTAGTAGTTAGAGATAACAGAGCGAACATTATTGGTTATGGAATATCTATTTTAGGACCAATTAATCTGATATTAGGACCTATTGTAGCACCTGATTCTCAAACAGCTGCTTTAATAATAGATAGGTTAGCTTCAAGACATCAAGGGAAATTTAGGATTGATGTGCCATCGGGCAATGAAGAGTTTATGTTATTTTTGGAGCAGCGAGGATTTAAACAAGTGAGTCAACCACCAGTAATGGTTATTAATTCTGCTGAAATGCCACCTAGAAACAATACCTTATTCGGAATTGCTGCCCAGATTTTTGGATAAATAGAAATACTTCTTATTGAACTCTTACGGGTGCGTTAATTTAACAGTAGATATTGCTGCTCTAAATTTAATCAGCATAAAAAGGACCAAATCATTGGTCCTTTTAATCAACAAAGTGGTTATCTAAATAACTTGCTGAACTGTTCTAATTTACTAAGGTCCTCAATCATTTCATCATTACTTGGAATTATTCGACCAATGGCATGAGATTCATCATGAACGTAAGTGGATGTTTTGGTCATACCTTCTGTTACGAGCTGAACTATTTCATCCGTAAATTTAATTTTACTAAGTCTTTGTGTTTGTACACTTGGATTGAAACGTTCGACAACACCGTTTAATAACAGTTCTTCAACTGCTCGTTCCCACGATTCCCTCAGTAGCATGTACCATGTTTTAACCTTATGGACATACATATCGGGATCTAATTTGCTTTCTAACTTTTTTAGCTTTGGCAGTTCATTTTTTAAGTATTTGATTCTTTTACTGGTTGATAGGGTTATCCAAGGCATTTCCGTTTTTGCAATCCCTGCTCTGTTACCATTTCTTCTTACCGAACAATACGATGCGGACACGTTTTGTAAATTAACATGTTTTTGTAAGGTGTGTAGAAATACGATGTCGTGTGTAAAAATAATGACTTGCCGTTTTTTAGCTTCCCGCACCAATCGATTAGCTACATACTCTCTCCTGCTATGGTCTAAAGAAGAAACGGGATCATCAAGTATAATTCCTCCATTTGATGGTATAGAAGAAATCTCCGCAAGGAAGAAGGCTATTGATAATGCTTTTTGTTCACCTTCACTCAGGATTTCATTAATGTTTATTTTTGAACTGGAATCCAAAGCGAGTTTTATCGTGGTTTTACCTTTTACTCCTCGGCTATTCAGCTTGAATAGAATGTGTTCCCTTT
>NZ_BCUY01000179.1 GCF_001591465.1 Cytobacillus firmus NBRC 15306 | reverse complement strand
ACCTTTTGATAAGATGAGGATGCTGATAAGATTGATTTACTTCACCGGTACCCGGCATTGATCGGGCAGTGAAACCGACCATGGAAGCATCTTTTGGATGACTTCGTCATTGTTCACATCCACAGTGGGAAGCTGCTGAAATAGGTAGAGAAGGTATTCATAGGGATTTAGCCCGTTTTCCTTCGCTGTCTCCACTATGCTGTACACGATCGCGCTCCCTCGTGCGCCTCGTGGTGTATTTGAAAAGAGCCAGTTTTTCCTGCCGATTACAAACGGCTTGATAGCTCGCTCACTCCGGTTATTGTCGATCTCCAATCGGCCATCTTGTAAGAAAGCCTCTAATAATTCCCACTGGTTGAGACCATAAGTGATTGCTTCGCCCAATTTCGATTTTGGTGCCACTTGAGGCTGTTTCGTTTGAAGCCATGCCAAAAAGAGGTCCAGGACCGGCTTGCTTTTTTCAAGCCGTACCTCGTACCGTTTTTCGGAGGATTCTTTTTTGATTGCCCGTTCAATGGCATACAGCTGGTTACAGAACTGCAAGCCTTCGGCAGAGGCAGTCTGTTTCCCTTTTGCTGAAGGTGGCGCCGCTTTTAATGCCTCGTCGAATTTGCGACGGGCGTGTGCCCAACAGCCAACCAAGATTACATCCGGGACTTTCAGGTAACCCGAATAGCCATCCACTTGAAGATAACCACTGAAGGTTTCCAAAAAGTGTTTGGCGTGCTCACCTTTGCGTGAAGGCTGATAGTCGTACAGGACAATCGGGGGACCGTCGGTCCCTGTCCGATATAGCCAAACATAGGATTTGGCTGTCGCATCGCGGCCTGGTTCGCGCAAGACTTGAAGTGTGGTTTCGTCGGCATGGGCAATGGGCTGTTTGACCAATTCCTGATGCATGCGATCATACAATATGGAAAGCCACTTTTCCGCACCATACAAAACCCAGTTCGCCATCGTTTGGCGTGACAGGTTCACGCCGAGACGTTGGAAGTACTTTTCCTGCCGGTACAAAGGCAGACCTTCCACATATTTTTGTGTGATGATATGCGCCATGATCGACGGGGAAGCCAGACTTTTCGGGAAGACCGAAGGAGGCATGGGTGCCGTGACGATTGGCGTTTCTGTGCCATGTTGCTCACAGTGGCGGCAGGCGTAGACGAAGCGTTTATGCTCGATCACTTTCACCTTTGCCGGTTCTATGGCCAGTTCCTTCCGGACCTCGACGCTCATTTCGTGTAGTCCGTGACCGCAACACGAACAAGCCTGGTCCGCATCGGCCAATCGATACTCGATTGTTTCCGTCGGCAGGCTGCTTAGGGATGTTTCACGCTGACCTCGCTTTTTCTTACGGCGATACGTGATTGTTTCGTGTATGGGCTCCGATACAGTTGGATCGGCTAGTTGTTCGGCTTCGTTAAACAACAGAAGCGCTAATTGGTCGTCATCCGTCTTTTCGCTGGAAGAGCCGAATCGTTTTTGTTGGCTAAGGCGGAATTGTTCTTCATACCACTTGATTTTAGCCGTCAGCTCTTCCACCTGTGCCTGAAGCGACTCAATTGTTGGTTCAGCTGGTGGAGTTTGTACGTTCGTTTTCATACTAAGCAATATTCGACAAATATGCACAAACTCCTTCTTTCCGATTGAAAATATCACACAATCCTTTGCGATTGCACGGCGGGGTGTGCCTGCTTTTGAGAGAGGGACAATCCATCCAGCAGCCAGCGTAATTGTTTTCTCGTAACGGCCATCGGGATGGCATTGTTTCCAGACGGCCACTGGAAGGTTCCTCTCTCAAGGCGCCGATAATGAAGCCAGAAACCATTGTGGTCCCATTGCAGGATTTTCAATTTATCGCGTGAGCGATTGCAGAAAACAAACAAGCAGTGGCTGAATGGATTGAGTTCAAAGGTTTCCTGTACAATGGCAGCCAATCCATCAATCGATTTTCGCAGATCGGTGGGCCCTTGTGCCAGGTACACCTTATCGATTGTTACTTCGTCAATCATTTTCCTGTCAATGCCTTCAAGACTTGACGCAACAGCGCCTCGCTAAAGCCTTCGTTGACTTCGATCGTGACACCGCCGGCCCGAAGTCGGATTGGTGTCGGGGAAGACGACCAAGTCTCAGCCGGGGTGACGTCCAATGTCATCCACTGAACAGGTGAAGGTGTAACCGGCGTGGAGTTTTGGAATTTTTTCATCCAATAGCAGAACTGATGGTAGGGTAGGTCTTTGTTTCGACAAAAAGCTCTTTTCGATAATCCGCTAGAAGCGAAATCTTCAAAACGCTCCTTCCATTGTTGTTCGAGCGTTGGGTTCATAAAAAAACCTCCTTCAAGCTTGTAAACTTAAGGAGATTATCTCATGGTTGTTTTTAAGGTTGTAGGTGGGCACAGTTTTACGCTTAC
>NZ_BCUY01000178.1 GCF_001591465.1 Cytobacillus firmus NBRC 15306 | reverse complement strand
TGTTTATGGCATCATAAAAATGTAGGTTATGGCATTTAATTTGTGCCTGCCCCGAGGGGCAGGCACAAATTAAAAAAGCCACTTGTCAACATTCCAAAATACACATACACTTCCTGTTGGGTATAAAGTCGTGCAGGAGGTATTTAAGGAGATGTTGGCAGTGGCCGAAATTAATTATATCAGACATGAGGTTCACAATAAAGACTGCGGATATTCTGCAGTAGCTAAAAAAATGGGGAGAGATCCGAGGACTGTTAAGAAGTATGCGGAAATGGAGGACTTTAATGAAAAACCGAAGAAAAAACAGACTAGGAAGGCTCCTGTTTTAGGGCCAGTAAAAGCGATTCTTGATCAATGGATTAAGGAGGATCTGAAAAAGAAAAAGAAATTCCGTAGGACAGCCAAAAGAATGTGGGAGCTATTAAGAGATCATCATGGGTTTGAAGGATCGGACCGTACGGTTAGAGACTATGTTTCTTCAAGGAAAAAAGAGGTACTCAATGAGGCAAATGAAGCAGCTATTCCACTTGAAGCAGTGCCAGGAACTACTCAGGTGGATTTTGGGGAAGCTCCATTTGTTTATGGAGGAGAAGAAATCGTATTACCGTATCTCGTGGTTTCATTCCCTTTCAGTAATGCTTTTTATTTTCAAGTATTCCCTTCCCAAAACAAAGAGTGTTTCCTTGAGGGGATGAAAAGGGTGTTTCACCATATGGGCGGAGTGCCGAAAACTATGCGATTCGACAACCTCTCTCCTGCAGTCAAGAAAGTACTGCCAAATGGCGAACGGCACTTAACCGAGGAATTTCAAAACTTCGTTCTTCACTACGGTTTCGAGTATGAGTTCTGCAATCCAAATAGCGGTAATGAAAAAGGCCACGTTGAAGCTATGGTCAAATATATCCGGAATAACTTTCTCCTCCCAGGGCTTCATGTCATAGATTTGGACAATTTAAATAAGGAGCTATGGGGAAAAGCGGAAAAAGACCGTGAGAGGAAACATTATCAAAAGGAATCGACCATCTCTGAGCTCTTTGAAGAAGACCAGGCTGCACTCCTTCTATTGCCACCAAAGGAATATGAATGTGTCAGATACGAAACACTGAAAGCAGATAAATATGGTTATATTAAGCTTGACCTAAATTTGTATTCAACTTCACCCAGGTTTGCCTTAAGCAAGGTTTTGGTGAAAATCTCATATAACAAAGTGGAAATTTTGAACGATGACCACCAGCTCGTGGTAAGTCATTCCCGCCTTTATGGTCAATATAGAAAATCCATGAAGTGGCAGCCATATTTGAACTTGATGGCCAAACGGCCTACGGCACTTAAATATACCAGTTTTTATGATCAGCTTCCTGAAGAATGGAAGAATTATTTCGTAGCCTGTACGGTGGAGGAAAAACCAAAGGCCCTGAAACTACTAGCGATCATCCTGAAAGATTACGATTTTAGTGCCATTACAAAAGCGCTTGTCATCGCTTCGGAGCATGGGCATCCCTCCGTGGATGCAATTAAACAAGTATTCTATCAGCTTATCAACGGACGTGGAATTAGAGATGAAATAAAGCCTAAAACCCCATTACCTCAATTGCCACAAGTAACAAGAGGGTTGGAGCACTATGATCAGCTTCATAAAGGGGTGGATGCATGATGAATGAACAAATAAAGTCCTATGCGAAACGGCTGAAGCTAAGCTGGATTAAGGAGCATTTTCACGAAGTAGAAGGCTTGAATAACCAAGAATATTTACTCAAACTCTTTGAAGCCGAGATCCGGCAGCGTGAAGAGCGCAGAATGAACCTCCTGTTAACCCAGGCCACCCTGCCAGCTGTGAAGGGAAAGCCGTTTAATTGGGATGAGGTTCAAGTTCCGGCAGGAATGACAAAGGATTACCTTTTAAATGGAGAGTTCATGGGAAAGCAGGAAAATGCCATTTTCTATGGAGGGGTAGGAGTCGGTAAAACCTACCTCGCCACTTTAATCGGCTTGAATGCCATACATAAGTTTGGCAAATCGGTAAAATTCTACACTGTAGCTGGATTGGTTAATCGGCTCCTTGAAGCGAATGAAAAAGGGACTCTGCCAAAATTATTTAAGCAAATAGAAAAGCTGGATTTACTTATTCTTGATGAATTAGGTTATATCCCTTTACATAAACAAGGTGGAGAACTGCTATTCCAGGTTATTTCGATGTGTTATGAGGCAAAAAGCATTATTATTACAACCAACCTGCAGTTTGGTCAATGGAACCATGTCTTTGGTGATCCCATCTTGACAGAGGCAGTCATTGACCGGCTGATCCATCACTCTCATTTAGTAGTGTTTAATGGCGAAAGCCATAGATATAAAGAGTCATTATTACAATAATTAGCAATAATGTTGGCAAGTGGATACATTTTTAATTGCCGTTTCATGCATTTTTTG
>NZ_BCUY01000177.1 GCF_001591465.1 Cytobacillus firmus NBRC 15306 | reverse complement strand
GTATTTTCCATAATAAATATATGTGTTTACAAAGGAAGCGAAATCATTTTTTATTACGACTAGTTACAAATATTCTGATAAGGTGCTTTCTATTTGTTCTAGCCTTAAATATGAGTAATCGATTAGTGCCTTGGATTAAAAACTTCCCACTAACATCAAATGAAATTGATATTGAAAAATATTACCAATGGATGCAACTTGGCACCAGTTCTCTAGCAAAATTATTTGAACCGATAAAAGATGTAATTACATTCTCTCTATTACCGAATAGTATCTTAGCAACTTATGCCATGGGGGAACTGGATTTAAAGGACTTACTAATTTTCAGTGTAATATTGACTATATTTGTTGGATTTACAGTCCTTCTTGCCTTTTCTAAAAGTAAGCCATCTAAAGGTATTTATTATCCATTTTCTTTTTATGAAAAGTGGATTGTTTCTCTAAGTGCTATTGTGAATAGACAATCATATATAACCTTTTTAATTAGAAATGATATTCGTACTACCTATTTCTTTCATAGATTTCCTATACTTCTAGGGCCATTGTCTTTCTGGATTCAATTGGGCATATTTACGAGTTTTATTCAAGTCTTTGAGCCATTCGATAAAATGTATCATTTTATTCTAGCTTTTTATTTCTTCTTTTTTGTATTTTTTTATGTATTTACAATGTTCTGGGGCTTAAATGGAATGTTCTCAATTGATAGTGTTGGCAAACATATCATTTTGCATCTTTTGTCTAAAAAAAATGCTTGGTCAATTTTTCTTTATAAATTTCGATTATTTTTAATTACTACACTTCCGTTATTTATTGTGTGTGACATTCTTTTTATGATTATCAATCAAGTTCCTTTAAATATTTCGATTATAGTTGGGGTATCTCACCTACTATTTTATTTTTTATTAACTATCATAATATTTTTACCATCAGTGATTAGTCCGCATTACAACTTTTTAAATATTGAACAATTAGAAGATTATCCAGATCAAAAAGCAGTACGGAACCTTATCAGGTACTTAACAGTAGGTATTTTTATCCCTTGTTTAATGTTACCTATAGCACTTTTAATGTCCGATTTCATTAGTATCTCACAGTATTTACATATAAACGCAATTGGAATCACTGTATTGTTTTTAATACTTTCGGGAAGCTTAGTTACAATTATTAAGCATAAATTAGTAAGGCTTAAGTGTTTGGATGACTTTTCTTTATAGGAGGGATTATATTGAATAGTATTTTGGAGTTTCAAAACGTAAAAAAAATAATTGAAGGGAAACCAATCTTAAAAAATATAAGTTTTGTAGTACCGGAAAGGAAAATTGTTGCCTTTTTAGGACCAAATGGAGCAGGTAAGACTACTACACTTAAAATAGCTGCGGGTCTATTAGAACATGAATCAGGTCAAATCATTATAAATGAAAATGAAAAATCACTTTATAAGTCAACCAATCCAGTTATGTTTATCCCTGACTATCCCTTGCTATATGAAGAATTAACAGGTTTTGAGTATGTAGAGATGATGATTGACATGTTTCAAATAAAGAAGAAAAATCCATATGAAAGCCTCTATCGTTACGATATGGATGACGAGCTGCACAAAAAAGTGAAGGATTTATCTTTGGGGAATAAGAAAAAGATTGCTTTATTTACAACCTTATTAAGTAATCCATCACTTTTATTGCTGGATGAATTTATTTCAGGTATTGATCCTATTAATATGAAGATAATCAAAGCAATTCTTCTGGATTACGTTAATAATGGGAATGCCATTCTTTTATCTACGCATCAATTAGAAGTAGCCCAGCATTTTTGCGATACGCTCATATTGATTAATAATGGTGAAATACTAGAAGATAATCTATCAATCACTTCGGTAACTGAAAATCATTCTACTTTAGAAGATTATTTTATATCTACATTGAAGACTAATGGGGGGAAATAATGAAAAAAAATTTTATTTTAGGAACTATAGTATTTTCTTTATTTGCCATTATTCCATTAATTTTCTCAATTTATAATGGTAATGCTAAAGATTCTATTGTTATTTCTTGTATTCTTATTGGCGTATTAGCTTTCACATTTATTGAATATAAGGGTTCAAAAAACAAGAGAGTAAAATAATCTTTATATTTAGGGGTAGCGTCACATGCCCATCAAGGTAAGAGATCATAATACCCCAGAACGAAAATTTTGTGTATCTTACTCGTTTTTATCGTTTTGGGGTAACTCGTTATTGTTAGCTTGATGGCGATGGGGTCCTACCAGCAAAACGCGGAAAACATACGCTAAGACAATTCATGGAAATGAAAAGCCGACTTTTCCTACGCTAAGGAATCATCGGCTTTTTTATTTTGCGATTAATACAGAATATTTAACTTTCACTTTCCAAATATCTATATTGTTAATGACGTTCTCCAATGTCCAGAACTTGATGA
>NZ_BCUY01000176.1 GCF_001591465.1 Cytobacillus firmus NBRC 15306 | reverse complement strand
GCAGGATAGGCATCTGGTTTCCCAGATGCCCTCCACCGAACCACACGTACACCTCTCAGCGTATGTGGCTCTCCATCTATCATAATCTTAGTTATTAGAAGCTTTTATAGTTTGATAACAATGCTCGCACACAGAAATAGTTTTCCTTTTATTTTGTAACATCCAAATATTCCAAGGGCAGCTTGGTGTCAATTCGCTTAGTTTTCGAACGTGGTGAATCCAGACATCAACATTTTCTGCTTCGCATAATTGACATTTCCTGTTTTTAAGTCTGTATCCCGGACTGAAACGCCCGAAAGGGTATTTATATTCTACTTTGACCTCAGTGTTGGCTTCGATTTGAGTTAGTTTTTGTCGTCGAAATCCTTCGTTGTAATATACCATTGTTCGGGTTAAGCCTTTTGCTTGGTATTTTATGCCGAATTCCCCATCCACATCATACTTTGTACGTATTTTCTTGACAGATGATTTATATTTTGCTGCAAAAGTTTTAAGCATACTGTAGTACATGAAGTAATTGAATTTGTGGAGGACTGAGGCATTATTCGCAATCTTATAGTAGTTATATAAACCCCTTACTTCGTTGTTGAATTGTTTTAGGATTTCCATGTCTGTTTTATTTTGCAAATGTTTTCGATGTACCGGTTTCCATTGTTCTTGTCCTATATTTGGCTTAATTTGTAACGCCCTATATTCTTTTAATTTGTTTACCCATACATCTTTTGGTACATACAATTTCACTTTATTGTTGTATGTTTTCTGAAGTTGTCCCTTTTTGTTCCTTTTAGGTGTAAGATTACGCATAACAGTGATGTGATAACCTAGGAATTTAGCTTTCTTTGAGGAATGGGTAATCAAGGTTTTTTCTTGTGAAAGTGTCAAACGCAATTTTTGCTGGAGAAAGCAGGAAATGTCTGCTTTAACCTTTTCAGCGTCTTTCTTTGAACCAATGATTCCACATAACCAATCATCAGCGTAACGTATGTAGAATAAACGTTTGAATTTTGGGTCAAAAGGGTCCGACACAGGTGTTTTAACCATTCTAATATCTAGTTGTTTTATGGTTAAACGGGCTTTTATCTTTTGTTCTGCTGTCATGTAATTCCATTCGGTCTCATATTTTTTCTTTAATTGGTATTTTTGAGATTCTATCCGACGGTATTCTGTCGAACGACGTTTCTTAACTCCCATATCAAAGCTTTTCTTATATTCCATCATATATTCGTCTAGTTCGTTCAGGTAAATATTTGAAAGAATTGGACTAATGATAGAACCTTGTGGTGTCCCAGTGTAGGTTGTATGGTACTGCCAGTTTTCGAGATATCCCGCCTTAAGGAATTTCCATATTAATGAGATAAATCGTTCATCTTTGATTCGTTTCCTAAGCAGAGTTATTAACACGCGGGGATCGATGGCATCGAAGAAACCTTTTATGTCACCTTCAATGAACCATTTTACTCCCGTGAATGTCTTTTGTATGCTATCTAATGCAGTGTGACAGCTTTTTTCGTTTCTGAAACCATGAGAGCAGTTTTGGAATGAGTTGTCCCATATGCTTTCAAGTATCATCCTTACGACTTCCTGAACTAGTTTATCATCGATAGATGGTATCCCAAGGGGTCTTTGTTTGCCATTCTTTTTAAGAATGTAAATCCTCCTAGCCGGTTGGGGTTGATAACTTTCATCCCGTAGGGATTTGATTAGGGCTGAAATTCTTTCGATACTCATTCCATCGATAGTTTTGCCGTCTATGCCTTGTGTCATGTTGCCGGGTTTTGCATAGATATTATTGTAAGCCAATAGGAAGAATTCAAGGTTGAACAGGTTACGATACACCCGTTCAAATCTGTAGTCCGGTTTTGCCGCATTACTTCTAAGATTATTCATAACTACCGTTGGACTTCTCATTGCCTCTCGCAACCTCCAGAAGTTAGTACGAATTTGATAGACTGTTTCCCTTCGCCATGTACATAGCTTTCCTATGCTCGGACTACTACGGAAACTCCGACGCCATGCCGATTAATCGGTTTAGGCGTTCCCCGTTTAGATTGATGGGAACAAGAATGCTATGATGTCGGATACGATTTTCGTCTTTTCAGGAATATTCCGGTGGGTGGAGGGTACGTTGCTGTGACAGGGTCATATGGAGGTCTGCCACACTCCTCACATACGTCGTTACAATGACCTTTCGACGCAGATACATCTTTGGCCCCTCAGACTGTCGTTCAAGCAGTATAGCCTTTATCCTCGTTCATAGCTTTTATCTCACCATTTAGTCGCAGTTTTGGTCATTAACTGACTTATAGCTTCACTGGTATGCTGTTGTCCCTTGCGCGGTTTCCCTACAAAGTAAACCAGTTGATAACGGACTTTGCAACGTTTGTCCGCTGCATTGCTACATGCAGATTTCCTATCAACCCTTTACGGGCGCAACATA
>NZ_BCUY01000175.1 GCF_001591465.1 Cytobacillus firmus NBRC 15306 | reverse complement strand
AGATTGTTGAATAGTTTGTGGAGTTTCTTTTTCCAAAGCATACCATCCGTTTTTAAACATTAAGTTATATAGATTGCGGTGACAGTCTTCTGTTTCTTGGGAAATAGACGCAATTGTACGATACAACGACCCATGGCTTGCTTCTTTTAATGCAGTCGAATATGAGGAAGATATATATTTTTCCGTAGTTAAGGCATCGTTTAGAAAATCTCTATCGTTCATTTGCGGCGTCTTGGGAACTGGTGTTTCAGGATTCTTAATTTTGTTTGGAGTATTATTTTCCACTATCGTATCCTCCTTATTGATTCATATTTTGTGAAGGTTGAGTTACATACTGTTGCATCTGTTGAAGCAGCTGTTGATAGTGTCGGTCGTGCATTTGTCCAGCTTGTTCAAGTGCTGCTCTTACTTCTGGATTTTGACATTGTTGAGCGAAAAAATGCATTTTCTTCATCGCAAGTAAATTCCAGCTTAACATATCGTTTACATAGAGATGATCCTTTGTTGACATTATTTCAGGCGGTTGTGTCATTAAAGCTTGTGCTTGTTGATTATTCATACCCGTCTGCATTTGTTGCATGATGTTTCCTCCTTGTTAACAATGTTGTAATCACTTGGGTAGATTGCCACACAGCGGTCAAAAATATGCAGGTATTTTAGATTAGTTTTAAAGACCCCCCCACCTTTAGATAGCATTAAATACTCCCCACCTATACGCAGGTGGGGAGTATTTGTGGCTAAACTAAATATTAATTTATCCTATTCCAGATTCTGTCTAGGTCCAAGGCAACATATATTTTATCACCATTAATTTCCTTATGTATAATAGGATTGGAAAAATACTGATTTATATTTTTATTAAATTGCTTACACCTTGCTCGTGGTTTTGGTCCATATAAATCGTTTCAGGATAGTCCTTATACATACTCCGTCTACCTCTTTTTTAATTTTATGAAAAATACAAACTGCATCAATACTCCATTTCTAAATAAGCATACCAGTCTTGCTTCTCGAAAAGGAAAATCCCCCTCGAATTGTAAAACAATTGTACTTTAATCAGCTTTTACAAAAGTACAACCGTCAAATTTACCCTATTCTCTCTTCCTTGATTTTTTTTGCCAAGAGTATTTTTTCCGAAAATAATAAAAATATAATTCGAATTTTAAAAACTTTGTATGAATAAATATTTCTATCTTCAAACATTCTAAGAAAGGTTTCAAAAAAAATAATAGGAGGTGTTATTCATGACAGTCATAAATGACGTTAAAACAGCTTTAGCCGGATTAAAAAGCGCTCAAGCTAGCTTTGAAACATTTGCTCTTAGTACAGATAATGAACAAGCGAAGCAGCTTTACCAAGATGCTGCTAAACAAACCCAATCTGTTTTACAAAGCGTTGAACCACGCGTTCAACAAATCGAACAAGAAGAACCACAATATGCTCATGACGGAAACCAAGCTTCCCAAGGCAGTACGCAAGTGTCACAAGGTCAATACGGTACTGAGTTCGCAAGCCAAAATAATGCACAACAAGTAAGACAAAAAAACCAACATGCCCAGTCTTAAAAAATAAATAACTGAATCACACGTTTGTACAATTCTGAAGCTTTATGTCGCCAAAAATTTTTATGTGTTGATTCATTTGTTACCAATAAAAACATCCTTAGATAGATTAGAGGGGAGTTAAGACTCGCTCCCTTACTAAAATTTTTTTTAAAAATAAAAAGGAGCAATTGTTATGCGATTACCCGAAGACTTCAAAAGAGCTAGGCATAAAAAAGAAGAAGGGTTAAGTTTAGATCAATGCTTTTCACATCCCATTATACATAGGGAGATACGTGGGGATAAAGTATTCGTACCATTAGATTTAAAGAGAATTTGGAATCAAATATAGCAACCGTTTGGATTAAACGGATATTTTATTTATTAAGAGAAAAAGGATATTAATTTAGTTTTCAAACCTTACTTCATAATATTATTTTTAGATAAAAAATATGGATTACATTTGAACTATAAAGAAAACCATTTTTCATCATTCTAACAAAAGTTATTAAAAACATTAAAGGAGTCGTTATTCAATGACAGTAATAAATGATGTTAAGACAGCTGTAGCGGGATTGAAAAGTGCGCAGGCTAGCTTTGAAACATTTGCTCTTGGTACGGAAAATGAACAAGCGAAGCAGCTTTACCAAGATGCTGCTAAACAAACCCAATCCGTTCTAAAAAGCCTTGAACCTCGCGTTAAACAAATCGAACAAGAAGAACCTCAATACAAACAACAATAATTAAAAGACAAAAAAAGGTTGGTCGAGTAAACCAACCTTTTTACTCTCTCAATAATGGATGAAACACAGAGGTGATTATTCATGATATATAAAATAAAACAATTAAAGATCGGTCTTTTAGTATTAACGGTTATCGGAATAGGATCAGGATGTAACGAAAGCCAGAATCAGTTGGGTGAAAATAATAACGATTTGAGTATTTCACAGGTACATACAAGCTTTCTTTTTCGATTCTTAACACGTTTTTTCATTGACATCAACAAA
>NZ_BCUY01000174.1 GCF_001591465.1 Cytobacillus firmus NBRC 15306 | reverse complement strand
TTTTGCTGTCTGTACCCCTTATATGAAATGTTGCCAAGAATAAAGCTTACAGACTTATTATTAGAAGTGGCCAGTTGGACAGGATTTCATGAACAATTTATACATGCTTCTAGCAATAAATTGCCTAACACCGAGGAGAAAAACATTTTGCTATCGGCACTTATACTCAATATGAACACATTACAAAAATAAAAAGGCCCTAATTAAAATTAGGACCTTCTGTGCGTATAGCTTGAAAAAGCTTCCGTAGGAAGCCGGTGCCGTAAAGGCTTGATAAACTATACATTCTAATATATGCAAAAGTTAAAATTAGATACATAAATGGTGAAAGAGCCACCAGATCACAAAGATGCTAATGACTCTTTCTTGAAAAGCTTATTTAAGCCGGTGCCCATCGGGCTTGATAACGTTCATTTCTTACCTTGATAATACACTAATACCAAGAAAAAATCAAGCTTTTAGTTGGTAATACCTAATTGTGCTTTAACCATTTCAATTACTTCATCTAGTTTGTCATCTTTTAATTTGCCTATCCTTCGTTCCAACCTGGCCTTGTCTAACGTCATAATATCAGCTCCGATGATTTTCGATGGGTCTTTATCTAAATTTCCATCTTCAAGGTCAGCGTTTGTTAACTGGATATTGTTTTTGGGATCGATTTTTTTACCATCACCCTCAATGGGTACCACATTCACTTTCTCAGAATATAGGTTTTTCTTTTTATTCGAGATAATAACACACAAGTGATTCCCGTTTAATTCAGTCCCGACGTTATCTTCAGAGATGAGAACATTATAAATCTCCCCTCTTACAGGGCGCGTTGGATGCAGTTTTTTCTTATCTGCCTTTTTTAAAACAGCATGGTCGTATGATTTTTGATCCAAACGGCACTTTTCGGGAATGGAATTGATGATAATCAAAGCTTTTCTGAAGTTTTTTTATGAAGTGTTGAAAGCTTGTCTAATAATATGTCTTTCAACCGGTTCTTCTGAGAATCATTTAATTTATCTGTAGTGGTCATGAATAGTTTCCCCCTTAATTAACGATTATAAACCATATATCATTTTTTATGATAAGGTTTTTTAATCAATTCGAAATTGATTCGAAATTGAGGGAGAAATATGGTTATCAAAGGCATCTAAGGCACTGCCTACAGGTTTACGTCCTACCAGCAAAAAGACGAAAAAATCTGCTAAGGTTGGAAATCCTGAGTTATTCCCTTTAAAGCTTTTAGTATTTCTAGAACATATTGTACAACTCAATAGCTATGTATAAAGCTACTCCCCATATAATTATTGCAGATACTTTGTTTAGCAGTTTTAATAGCTTTCCTTCTGTATCAAAGTTACCTACTACTTTTCCGGCTATTGCAAGACCTAGAAACCAAAGCCAAGAGACGACAATACATGCGACAGTAAATCCTACTTTTTCTGTACCCGTATAGCTAAGTGAACTAGTTCCAATCACACCAATCGTATCAAGAATTGCATGGGGATTAAGAAGGGACACTGACATAGCAAACAAAATCTGTTTCTTAGGCGACATGGCTACTTCTTGTTGATTCAGGTTTGCAGGATCACTATTCCAAATAGACCACCCCATATAAAGAAGAAATAATAGCCCTATAGAAAAGATGACTGTTTGCAGAACAGGAACAGATAATACGATAACAGATACCCCTAATACTGCTAATAAAATGAGTAAAGTATCACAAAGTGAAGCTGTAATTACAACTGGGATGGCTCCTCTAAATTTTGGTTGAGAAGCCCCCTGATTGAATACAAATACATTCTGTGCCCCAAGGGGAAGTATTAGCCCAAAGGCTAATACTATTCCGTGAATTAGTGCTGCTAACATAATGTTTTCCCCCTTCGCTTAAACAATTAGCTTATTTTCTTTTTATGTCTATCTAGGTAACGGCCACATATATCTTCTACCACGCTATAAAAGCCAGGTAGGAATGATCTAAAGAAGCCTGTACAATGGTGTGCTTCCTTATATGCTGGGTCCTCCATTAAAATTAAATGAGCCTTTTTCAAATTATAATGGGGGATCGCTGGAAACAAATGATGTACTAAGTGATAGTTGTCATGATGTGGATGTAAAAAGAATTTTTCTACTGGATTACCAAAAGTATTTCTACTTGCGAATAGTTCATTTTCATTTTTTAAACCTGAATGCTCCGCCATTTCTGCCCAATATCTTATAATTTGAAATGTGGATAGAAGAGGAACAAACCAGAAAAGAATTAATTCCTGCCAAAAGTTGAAAGTAACACTAATTGTAATAATTGACAACCAATATAAAACTTTAGCAACTCTTTCTGACCAAGGCTCTTCTTTTGAAAAGATATTTACTTTAATTGTGCCATAAATATATTTTGGAACATGTGTTAATGTAAGTGGTTTTATAATATGTTTCATTATAAATCTGTTTATATTATTTTGTGGTTTGTCCAATCCAATTAGGGCATATCTTTTAGTATCAGGATCATTTTCTATATCCCATAGGTGCCTATGGTGTAAATAGTGCGAATTGCAGTAAGTAGTATAGGATGTAAATACAGGAAATGCAGCAAACAGGCAAGCTATCCATTTT
>NZ_BCUY01000173.1 GCF_001591465.1 Cytobacillus firmus NBRC 15306 | reverse complement strand
AGGAACAGAAACAACAGAAATTAAATTAAGTAAATAATTAAAAATAAGCCCCTCTCGATTGAGAAGGGCTTTATTTATCATCTGTTTTCTTTTTCAATTTCCTGAAGCTTACCTTCAAGGGCTTTTATTCCAGCTGTATTTGATCCTATTAACTTTAAAAAGTTGCTTCGTAAACGGTTAACAATGATTGCTGCCTCTTCCCGTGTTAAATTATCCCCTGGCCGCGTACCGTCAAAATAACCATTTGCTTGGGCTTCTTTCCAACTGGCTGCTGCCCAATCGCTAACTTCATTTACATCTCTTTCTGCCACTTTAAAAACCTCCTTTTCAAATCCCTTTCCAGCAATAACATCTTTATAATTCCACGTATCCCCAGGGCAGTTTTTCCATGAGTAGCCTGGGCATTCCTGATGGCCAATTGTATATTTCATGTTAGGCAGAACTTCATAAGATCATGCACAGACTCTTTATGTTAATTCAGGGTACGAGACTATATTAAAGCCCACTATTCTTGATAATAAAATTGCAATACTATATCAGGATATGAGGTTTCTTTGTCGATATAAAAAGGCTTCATGCTAGCTTTTTTATTTTCTTCAAGAAATTTGATCATATAATTGAATTTAGAAAGATGTTAACGCCTCCTTTTTGGTGAATTGTTTTAATAAACAACCCTTCGAGTCTAAAAACCCCCTTAAATTACCATAAATAAACACCATTAAAAAGAGAGATATTATTTTTCGTAAGCATCAAATAAAAAAGGAAGAAGGAATTTAAAATGACAGTAATAAACGATGTCAAGACAGCAGTAGCAGGATTAAAAAGTGCGCAGGCTAGCTTCGAAACATTTGCTCTTAGTACAGAAAATCAACAAGCAAAGCAACTTTACCAAGATGCTGCTAAACAAACCCAATCGGTTGTAAACAGCATTGAACCACGTGTTCAACAAATAGAACAAGAAGAACCTCAATACAAACAACAATAATGAGTAAGATAAAAAAGGTTGGTTGGGAGGCCAACCTTTTTTAATTCCTTTAAATAATGGGAAAAACGGAGATGGTTTCATGAAAGACAAAATAACCAAAATAAAACTCATTTGATGCTTGTTTTAATGCTTCTGAAGCAAGAGTAGTATTAGCAGCAGATTGTTCAATCGCTGAAGTTATCATATCTTTTACAATAGAAGAGGCTGCCTCTGCTTGTTTTAATTTATTAGTATCAATTTGATTAGCCATGCTACTTCCTCCTGTTTGTGGTTTAGTACAAAAGATAGAATGCCTCGAATAAATTGTTTTATCCTCAATTCTAAATAGCAATTATTCCTTTGGATAGACAATTATTGAGATTCCTTTCGTTTTAAAATTAAGCCAAAATATTACTAAAATAAATCTCCTGTAGCTAGGCTCTCCTTTTTCTGTAATAGGATGCTTTTCTAAAACTGACTCAGCTTATCCCTTAAATGAATAATTACATAGTCATTAGTGTTGCATAAATAATGTCATAATTTTCAGTTTAATTATTGTTTCTATTTAGAGCCAAAAAGGTAAATGCCTAATTAAAGGTGGTTCTGTCCATTTGGAAATTTATTTACAATTAGACCTGTGCGACGACAACAAATTCGCTTATCAAGGGATGGCTTTTCCTTCAATCTTTCGAAGCCAGATATGCGCTGGTTTCCACAATGCAACCCTCAAATAACGGCTAATTTGTAAAGTTTTTCGCTTACTTCTTGTTTCAATTTGTACAAGTACATGTAGGCAAAAAACAATAAGCGCGATAAATACTTGATTTTGAATCGCCCATTCGCTCTGACCGTAGAACTTTTTGATGCTGAGATGTTGTTTGATCCATTTGAAAAACAATTCAATTGCCCAGCGTGATTTGTACATTTCTGAAATTTCATCTGCACCTAAATCAAACCTATTGGTGATTAAATGGAGCTCATTACCTTTTGAATCCAAGACCTTTAGCAGGCGAAAATAATTTTCAGCACGGTTTTGTGTCGTACCAATCAACACCATTTGATCCAATAAAACAGACGTATTTTCAGGTAGTTTAAAGTTGTAAACTTCACGTATTACAGCGTTTTTCCGTAGCCTTGAAAGAAAAAAGTAGCCATCATCGGTCATACGGTCAAAACGTTCATAATCTAGGTAACCACGGTCAAACACATACATGCATTCTTTGTCATCTACCATGATTTCGAGCTGGTCACGGTCATGTTCTTTGGCAGTTGTCATAACGGCTTTTTCAGGGTAGGAAATTCCTTTTTCCATAAACACAAGACGCAGATGTAACTTCACTCCAGCCTTTGTTTTGCGGAAATTTGCCCATTTATGATTCGTCAAATTGAGTGGCAATGTGCTTGAATCTATGATTTTTAACGGCATCACAAGGTTGGTGTAGTGCGTTTTGACATGAATTTGGGACACTAAATCAAGAAAAAGCCTTTGAAATAGATCAGGATTCATACCGTTTAGACGACGTGACAGCTGAGAAATACTAATAGAATCAAGGTCAATTCCCTTTTGAAGCTGGTCATCGAAAAGACAATCGCCTAGGGCATGAAGGCTTTCAACTTCTTGTAGCTGCGCAAAAAGCAGTAATTTTAAGAACGACTCTGTCGTTAATTTTTTCGTATAGTAATCTAATTTCATCATTTTCACCTGTTCCTCAAATAATTGAAGATTT
>NZ_BCUY01000172.1 GCF_001591465.1 Cytobacillus firmus NBRC 15306 | reverse complement strand
CATGGTTGTCACCTCTTTGCTTAAAGTTTCCATGCCCCTATCATAAATAGGAAGCGTCCACATTACATGCTGTAAAATTTTCTAGTGCTGATTTTTACCAAAAAAATATTTTTGAGAATAAATAATTTTAAAAAATATTTTTTATCTATATTTTCATCTCACTTTTTGATTAATTATTAAAATCAATATATTTCACAGTAGTTTAAAAACTACATTTTTCTACCATTATGGATAAATAACGTCATTTATATACTACATAAATCACAAAAAAATGACCTGTTAGTTTAATAACAGATCATTTTTTGTCTAATGCAATTTTTAAAAAACCATTAAAATGACGTAGATTTTCAAAGAACTTATCCTTTTTTTCACTCTTACAATATTCAATAGAATAGTAAAACAATGCCTTTATTTCAATTAAGATTTCTTCTTCCTCTAAATGTTTTGTGACTTCGGGGGAAAGCGTTCGATCTTCTGTCACCTTAAGGAGTAATTGCCGCCAAGTTTTTGGCATTTTCACATTTTTGTTATGTAATGCATTCATAGCCCCGTTTGTTGATAATTCATCAAAAGTTATCAAATAGGCTTCAAACGACTCAATTTTAGGATCTTTCCCACCAACAAATTCATCAACCCGTTGCTTGAGCTCTGATGGTTTGACATTTTTACTGTACTTTCTCTTTAAAACCGACCGCAGCCTTTTTAAATATTCATCATATTCTTCCTGTTCCAGTCCCCCAAGTTTATTTCTAATATTATCTACATACATATTTCTCTCTCCCTAATTTCTCTCTTTTTAAAGTAATTTCCGATTATTCAGAATAAATACTTGTAACTTTGAATTTTTAGAGTATATAATTTTGTCATTTTTCTACATTTTTCAAAAATATATTGTCCTCTTTTGTTGTATGGTTTAAGTTATTGTCATAGGGGGGGAAATATATGGAATTTAACACTCATATTTGGGAATGGTCTTCGGAGCTTCCTAAATGGCAAAATGATTTAATCAGAAGGCTGTATCAAAAATCTATGCTCGAAAATATAGATATAAACGAAGTAATCGATAATATCCTTCATGAGAATGGTTTTTCTGAGAGGAATTTGAACATCACTCCATTAGAAAAACATCATATCCCAAATAAAAATCCCATAGATACCATTAAAATTACTTCATTAAAAAACTTCAATAATATTGCCGCCATCGAACCAGAGTATGGGCTTGAATTTTTACCAGATGGGTTAACGGTTGTGTACGGTGAGAATTCAGCTGGGAAATCTAGTTATGCTAAGGTGTTAAAGCAGTCTTGCCGAGCTGTGGATGAAAAAACAAAGATTCACCCAAATGTCTATAAATCAAGCGGTTCAATAAGCACAGCCGACATTTATGTACAGCAAAGTGGCACAGAATCAATTATAAATAGAGTTGTAAATACTGCACCTGAACAGCTGTTAACATCTATCAGTATTTTCGACACTGATTGTGCGAGAGTTTATGCAGAATCCGAAAACGAAGTTGTATTTATTCCAACTGAATTTAAAATCTTCGATGATCTTGCTCGGCACCAATCTGAAATAAAACAGATGTTATTACAGTTAAAAGATGAACTTTTAAAAACATTGCCTTCATTCCATGATTTAACAAGTCCTTCTAAAGTCAAAACTTTTATTGAATCAATTTCTTACAAAACGAAAGAAAAGGACATTCAACAGAATTGTACTTTCACAGAAAAAGATCAGGAACGGCTTAATCAGATTACAAAAGATTTAAAGGTCCTTGTTGATTCAAATCCTGTTAAATTGATTCAGGAAATCCAAAGGAACATAAATGATATTACAAACTTAAAAAACAATCTTCAACAAATTTGTAATGAATTATCTGTTGAAAAAGTTAAAGAATATGTCTTATTACATCAACGATACCTCGATTCGAAAGCAACACTGGAAGTTTTAACTCGTAAAGCATTTGTTGAACAACCTTTAGATGGTGTTGGTAGTGATCCTTGGAAAAAACTATGGCACACCGCCAAGCAATATCATGAAATTGCATACCCTAGCCAGTCATTTCCATATGTCGAGAATGAAGCAAAATGTCTATTATGCCAACAAGACTTGAAGGAAGAATCTCAAATTCGGTTAACGCGTTTTGAGGAATTTATGACTGACAACATCAGTCAAGAGACAGCAAAGCTACACTCACAAAGGCAAGTTTTATTAACCAAAATTAAAACTTTACCTTTCACAAAAGTAACGGACACCTCTGTTCGTACCTTCTTTTATAATGATTCACCTGAATTGGAAATGCAAGCGGAATTGTTTATCCAATCAGCATTAAAAATTAGTACATTATTACAAAATACCGAGACAGATATACACCTGTCCTTGGATAATATTCCAGAAATTGATTTGCCACCTTTAAAAGAAATGGAATATTGGTTAGAGATAAAAAGCAGTGAGTTGCAACATCTAAAAACACTAGCCCAGCAAGACAATTCGGCAGATTTACTAGCAGAACAAAACGAGTTGGTTTCAAAGGAAAAAATCTCTAAAAGAATAGATAATGTTTATCGTTTAGCAAAAATTCGCCAGGAAGTTGATAGGGTTGATAAAGCAATAAAATCGCTGGATACAACAAAATTGACAAGAAAATATAACGAATTATCCAGTTCATTGTTGACCGACAACTTTAAAGACGAAATCGAAAAAGAACTAAAGCAGCTAAGAAGT
>NZ_BCUY01000171.1 GCF_001591465.1 Cytobacillus firmus NBRC 15306 | reverse complement strand
CTTGGCTTGTGACCTCGAGGGGGTAGGCGCTGGAGCTAGACAGTTATCGAAATTCAAAATTTTAAATTTCTTATTACATGAAAAAGGCGAAAGCGGGGTCAGCTTTCACCTTTTTCTATGGCTCCTTGGATGAAGGGGTTTAACAATTATGATTTTATCAGCGGAATGTAAAGGGAACATAAATCTCCTGTAAAAATAATGTAAAGTTAATCCTGTCACTTCATCCATTTTTTTCAATAATTATTTTCGGAAGTTCAATAATAAAGGAGGTACCTTTTCCGACCTCACTTTTTACCGAGATGGTTCCCTTATGTGCTTCAACGAGATGCTTCACGATTGCAAGCCCCAGCCCTGTTCCGCCGGAGTTCCTGCTTCTGGCTTTATCAACCCGATAAAAACGTTCAAAAATACGCGGGATTTCTCTGGCTTCAATTCCAATCCCCGTATCCCTTATTTCGGTTAAGACTGTGCTGCCGGTGTTTGCCAACGAAATATGGACGACCCCCTGATTTGGCGTATAAGAAATTGCATTTGATATGATATTTATAAAAACCTGTTTGAGCCGGTGAACATCGCCTTCAATATATACAGGTTTATCCTCTCTCTTATATTCCAAAACGATTTCTTTTTCTGCTGCTTTCCCTTTCATGATGGCCACCACATCTTCGAGCACCTCAGCCAGATCCACCTGCTGAATGGACAAACTAAAGCCTTGCTTTTCGATTTTCGACAGATCCAGCAATTCCTGAATAAGAGATTGCAGACGATCACTTTCCGTCAAAATGATATTGAGGAAATCATTAAGAGTCTGTTTGTTTTCCATCGCACCATCCAAAAGAGTTTCAGAAAAACCCTTTATAGAGGTAATAGGTGTTTTCAATTCATGAGAAACGTTCGCTACAAAATCCTTCCTCATCTGCTCAAGCTTCTTCAGTTCTGTTATATCATGAAAAACAAGCAGAATCCCTTTCCATTCATCATTTGTGCCGATAATCGGAACTCCATATACTTCAAAATAACGTCTTTCGATATTGACGGGAATAATGAGCTGCTTTTTTACTTTCTGCTCGGTCATGAAAATTTCCTCAACCACTTCGGTAATACCTTTGTGTTCTATCACTTCATAATAGAGCTTGTAAAGGTATTCGGAAGGATTTACATTGAAAACCTCTTTATATGGCCGGTTCACTAAATTAATATAGCCTCTGCTGTCAATAAGAATCAGACCGCTTCCCATATTTTCAATGAGAGCCCCAAGTCTGTCCTGCTGCATTTCCTGGGATTTAACCATTTCCTGAAGATTTCTCGCCAGTACATTGATAGACTTACTCAGCATACCTGTTTCATCTTCGTGATCTTCATATGTTCTTGCACGATAGTTTCCCTTAGTAAGTTCAATCGCAACCTGTGTTGCTGACTCGATAGGCTTTGTATATCTTGCCATAATTCTTGACCCGAGCAGAATAATCATAAATAAAGACAGCCCAAGACTGATGGCTAAAATCCACCAAATCTGCTGATAGGCCTTTTGGAATTCAGCAAGCTTCGTGCTTAAGAAGATATAGCCTTCCTTCTCGCCATTTATCATGACAGGCTGCCAATAATAGTGCAGATTAAACCCTCCGGCCACTTCCCATCCTGATTCATATGCAGATTTCTTTTTTAATACTTCAAATATAATTTCCTGGTGCCTGCTTTGCGTTGTCTCACTTTTGATGCTGCTATCCATTAATATTCTGCCCTTGCTATCAGTAGCAGTTACACGCACATCAAGTATGTCACCCAGCTCATTGATTCTCTCAATAGTAATGGATCCAATGCCTCCATTGCCCTCAATATAGCTCGCCGCCATTTCAGTCTCTTTTTGCAGACGTGCATCAAATGTATTTAAATAATAGCTTTTAAAAAGCTGGCCTAAAAGAAGGCCTAATGCAACTAAAACAACCAGAATTAAAGAAAGCAATGCGAAAAGCAGGCGGGTGCGAAAGGTTGTCATTCTCCTTTAGGCTCCTCCAATTTGTAGCCCAGTCCGCGAATGGTCTTAATATATACAGGTTTTTTGGTGTTTGCTTCAATTTTCTCTCTTAAATGGCTAATATGTACATCAACGATTCTCGTGTCTCCTGCAAAATCATAATTCCAGACTGCACTAAGCAGCTGATCCCTTGTAAGGACACGGCTTTTATTCTTGGCAAGATAGAATAACAATTCAAATTCCTTCGGAGTTAATTCAAGAAGTTCTTCTTCAAAATAGGCTTCGTAATGCTGTGGAAAGATTTTAAGGCCGCCAATCCTAAAAGAATCTCCATCTTCTGCTTTTTCCTCGGCAGCTTCAGGCACAAATTGAGTTCTCCGTAAGATAGCTTTAACTCTGGCAACCACTTCCCGGGGGCTGAAAGGTTTTGTCATGTAATCATCTGCACCCAGTTCAAGACCAAGAACCTTATCAAATTCATCATCCTTGGCCGTGAGCATTAAAATAGGCGTCGCTATTTTCTGCTGTCTAAGCTGTTTGCATACTTCTATTCCATCAAGCTTTGGCAGCATAAGATCAAGTACAATAAGATCCGGCTTTTCAGAAATGGCCAGGTCTTTGCCATCCTGCCCATCCATGGCTGTAATTACTTCATAGCCTGCCTGCTGCAGGTTGTATTGAAGTAAAGTTACGATAGATTGTTCGTCATCTACAACTAGAATTTTCTTATCCATACGATCCTCCGAGTGAATGAATTACCCCTGTTTAAACATCACTGTTGTTTATCAGCGATTCTTTATATAAAGCAGGTATCCCTCCTGCTTATCAAACCCCTATTTGCCATATATCTTTATTATAATATATTTCATGATGTTTTTCGGGTCAATTGTTGGAAAG
>NZ_BCUY01000170.1 GCF_001591465.1 Cytobacillus firmus NBRC 15306 | reverse complement strand
GCTGAGTCAGTTTTAGAAAAGCATCCTATTACAGAAAAAGGAGAGCCTAATTAGCTCTCCTCAGTGTCATTAGTTTTAACCTCATATCCAAAAAGCTGTGACCTTTCTTTAGACCCAAGATGGGATTCTAACTCGAGAAAGCCTCCTTTAGCTGTCGCTGGATGAAATCGTTCTCCTTTAATTAGTCTCCTTGCTAACCTAATTTCTGTTTCTCTAGCTGCTTGGTAAAAATATCCTCTTATAGTTGCTTCAAATCCTCCAGGTCGTTGAAAAACTTTCCTACAAAAAATCCATTATAAATTTTCCATTAGACGTTTTTTGATTAATTCATAATCGTCCCTAGTAATACCAGGAGCAAATTCTTCAGGTAACTCCTCTAAGTTTGGAATTGGTCCGCCTTCAGGAGTACCAATTTTCACTTCAAGCGGTTGCCCATTTTCCGGATTTGTTCCTTTCCAAATCATTCCGATATCCCTGTATTCTGTTTCGCTCCATGTGAATAGCACATTGCTTAAGCCTTTTTCTATGAACGGTCTGGCATAATCAAATTTTGAGTTATCAAGATTTGGAACTGGAAGCATTTTCGTCAAGTCTACCCCTGTAGCAATTTCGATTGCTTTCGCATAGGCGAGGATATGTGTTCCTCCACGAACAAGTAAATACCCAATCATGGTTCTAGCAACTGGGTTATCAGTCATCTCATAAACTCTCATTTTATGTGTACGTGCACCAATCTCTAGAAAAAAGTTATGTGTTAAATCTAAAACCAGATTTCCACTATTAAAAACATTATCACCAGTCCAAGGTCTTCCCATTGAATCACCTGGTATAGCCGTTTGAGCTGTAGAAATAAAATGGTGGGTGTTTCTCGCATCCTTCCCATTTTGAAGTGGAGTGATATCCGGTTTCCCTGGAAAAGTATTACCTACCGATAACAAATTAATCGTATTAGAAACAAGTTCTACATGACCAAATTCTTCTGCTGTAATGCTTGCCACTAACTCATAGAATGGTTTTAGCTTTTTTTTATTTCTGAAGTTAAAAGACTGAAACATATAGTTATTTAAGGTAGACATCTCCCCAAACTTGCCACCCAAGAGTTCTTGTACTGCTGCTGCAGCATTCATATCGCCGTGTGCGGGTATAGGAAGTTCAATTGCCAATTTATTTATTCTTTTAAACATTATTTCCCCTCCACTTCCTTTTTGTTAACCAGGAAAAACCCAAATAATTTGCTGGGTACGAATAAAAAAGGGAGTTCCGTTAGATTCGACAACAATGTGATCTGGCAATACATTTTTCAAGGAGCCACGAACGCTACCTCTTATGGTTTGAACAGTAACAATTTTACCAACAATGGTTGTTAATGTCTGATAAACATATGGATCATAAAAGCTTAACAGGTTGTTGTTTGTCATTTAAATCCTCCTATTCTAAAGTCATTCTTACTGAGTATATGTTTCTCGATATGAAAAAAGACTGAAAAACAACTGTTCAATTTGACTCTTGTTGTTAAATACTATCCTGAAAATAATAAACGGCAATAGCACATTTTTTGCAATACGAAACTAGGCCTAGCAATACCCAATTTTTTAAACTGGACCTAGGAATGACTAATCTAATCCTTTTATGTACGAATTTATACTATGGCTCGCATACGCCGATGTAATTGACAATAAAATTGAAAAGATAAAGCAAGGGCTTGTAGAGTTCAAGAATAAACTTTATGGCACAGGTAATGCCATTCAAAGTATAACGAAAACTCTTGACAAACTATTTCAACGTCAGGACGAACTGTTTCAATGTCAAGACAATATTATCAAGCTACTGGAAGTTGTGTATAACAATTTATAATTGTATGGAACACCAGTAAATCTCGGGCCTATTTCAAAAATTAGAAGTCATTAAGCCGCACTCGAAAGATGGACAAAGATATATTGAAGTTGTATTTATTTATCGCTTTGAAAAATCTGTTGAAACATGTGCCGATATGATTAATTGCGACAGGAGCACCTAATTGGTATGAACAATAATAAATGGTATTCGCTGTAGTTGGTACTGAGCCAGCTAATTGAGTAAGATAGGTTACGCCGCCCACATCCTCCAGTATCCCTTTTTGATTTAGTTGTTCGGAAACAGTGACCACATCAATATCTTTATAGCCACCCTTTATACTCTTTAATTCTGGTTTTATGGGCTTAATCCTTATCAATACTTGATGTACATTTTCGAGAAGCTTCCCAATGTAGATGCGAGTAATGAGAACGCCATTGATCGGATTTTTAAAGCCTGATTTTCTACTTCTGTCAAAAATGTCTCGTCATATTCAAATTCCTGTACCTCCGATAAATATCTTATATTTTTTGCTGCTTCAATTCCTCGCCTACGCAAGGATTTCGATTTTACCAAATTTTTCTTTGGCTGTTTCTACAATACTATAAGTCACAGCACTAGCCTTCGCTCCTTTCGGAGTGTTTGCAAAAATCCAGTTTTTCCTTTTATGTACTTAAACAC
Organism: Cytobacillus firmus NBRC 15306; assembly: GCF_001591465.1. GTDB lineage: Bacteria > Bacillota > Bacilli > Bacillales > Cytobacillaceae > Cytobacillus > Cytobacillus firmus. The sequence continues at coordinate 369 of NZ_BCUY01000170.1, read as the reverse complement.
ATAAAAGAAAAAACTGGCTCTTTTCCGTCAGTGAAGTTGGTGCAAAAGCCAACGCCATCTGTTTAAGTATCGCAGAAATGGCAAAAGCAAACGGAGTGGATTTCTATCGTTATCTCTTGAAGTTACTGACAGATTTTCCGAATCTTGATATCTATCCACATTCGGAAATTTTAAATCAATATATGCCTTGGTCAAAAATGATCCAAGCAGAATGTGGCAGATAAAATGAAATCACCGTATATCTGATTAAAAAAATCATGATATACGGTGATTTATGATGCGTACGGTTAAGGTATGCTTATTTTTTATAGTTTGGGCTTACAAAAGAAAAGCATTACCTCAAAGGAAGTAATGCTGGTAGGAATTTTT
>NZ_BCUY01000169.1 GCF_001591465.1 Cytobacillus firmus NBRC 15306 | reverse complement strand
TGAAGAAGGACATAGGTTAGCCCCACCTCTGCCATCTTTATGACCCACTCCGGACAAGATATTGATCCACTTATGACAGAAGTGATCCACAACCATATAAATAGTGAATCCAAAAAGTATTATTGGTGTAATCTTTCCGTATGAGTATTGAGCCAGAATGAGCCAGTAAGTGCCGGGGAGAGAGACAATAGTAGATTGATATAAAGCCATTGAAACCTGAAACATTCCAATGGCTGTTTGACTTATTTAAAGCTTTTACCGTCTAGTTCTTGATTAATTATCTCAAGAGACCAACGAACGAGTTCATCGTAGTCTAATTCCTCTTCACCTTTCCAAATACATGGAGGTAAGAGTTTTTCTTCCACTTTCCGCATTACTTCATCAGGTAAATACATGTGTAAAAAATACTTCGCTATACGGATTTCAACTTCTTCTGGGATCATTTTGATACCGCCAATCCGTGACGTTCTCTCATGGAGACTTCACCGTCAATAAGTATGGTGTAGGAATCGTGCACAATTCTGTCTAGAATGGCATCTGCCAGTGTACCTTCACCAATTTTATCGTGCCATCCTCTAGGATCAAATTGAGAACAAAAGATAGTTGACCCTTGCTGGTGGCGTGCTTCTACGATTTCAAGAAGATCTCTTGCCTCAGTCTCTTTTAACGGAGTTAATAGCCACTCATCTAAGATGAGTAGGTTTACATTCTTGTATTTTTTCATCACCTTTCTATAAGTTCCTTCTCCTCTTGCGATTGCTAATTCATCCAAGAGGTCTGGTAATCGAATATATTTCACTTTATACAACTGACGACATGCAGCTATGCCAAATGCACAAGATAAATAGGTTTTTCCATTTCCAGAAGCACCCATTAATATAATGTTGTGATGTTCTTCAATATAATTACCGGTTGCTAATCGTAAAATTTGCGCTTTATCAAGCTTTCTATCCGGATGATATTCAATATCCTCGATACATGCCTGTGTATCACGTAATTCAGCCGACTTGATCAGGCGATCAAGTTTATTGTTTTGTCTTCTGGACCATTCGATATCAACGAGTAACCCAAATCGTTCCTCGAAAGATAGTTCTTGGTATTCTGAATTTCTCAATTGTTCTCTTAATGTTTCTGCCATCGCAGTCATTCTCATTTCATTTAATTTTGTTAAAGTGTTATCAATTGTCATTATTATTCCCTCCGTAATAATCAGCGCCACGAGTAAACCCGTAAACGTTATCATTTTTTTGTGTGCTCAACTGTTTGCTTGTATCCTCTACTGGTAATTTGTCATGTCCTGTTTTTAGGATGGTTTGAATGCTTTTTAGTTTGGGTCTTGGCGTATAGGACAACACTCTTTCACATGCCTTCTCTATGCGTTCGATAGAGTATTTATCTGCTAGTTTCATTAATGCATAGGCAGATTTCAGGCCCTGCTTTTCAGTCGGATAAGATTCTAAGATTCTTTCAATGGTTAATAAGGTGGCAGGGCCAGTTGTAGCACCCCACTCTAATATAAATTCCTTATCAAATGATGCATACTTTCTATGGTCTCTAGGCATATGATCAGGAATAGTACTGAAATCTCCACCTGACTTATTTGATCTTTTATGCGAAGCAATTCGTATATTCTTATAAAATACTTCAATGATAGTCCTCGTTACTCGAACGTCTACCACATATTTGATATAATCATAGGGAACAGAGTAATAGTTATAATCCACTTTTATATGATAGTCAGGCTGGACAACGGTCTTTGCCCAGCTTGCGATCTCATAAGGTGAATGAGGCAGGGGAATCAATGCAAATCTTTCTTCCTCTAAAAATGCTTCCTGCCTATTCCCTTTTCTCTTTTGGAAAGGTTTTGTATTCACTACATCTAGTTTTTCTTTTATCGCTTTGTTTAGTTCAATCAAAGAAAAGAACTTTTCATTGCGAAGAGAAGCGATGATCCAAGTTGAGATATGACCAACATTACCTTCTACACTTGGTTTGTCCTTGGGATGACGTACACGTGCTGGGATAATAGTAGTCTGGTAAAACTCAGCCATTTCCTGATAGCTTTGATTAATAATAGGATCGGTACGGGAAGACTTTGTCACTCCTGTCTTTAAGTTATCGGGAACAATTATCCTCGTGACTCCCCCATAAAATTCAAAAGCATGAATATGGGCTGTAATCCAACTCTCTACATCCATGGATAAGAATCCTTCTACATACGCATATTGACTACATGGCAATGCAGAAACAAAAATATAAACAGGAGCTTCTTCTCCTGTTAGATTGTTCGTGATATGCATAGTTTGACCTGCCCAGTCCACTTCCATTTGTTCCCCAGGCTTTCTTTTGATGCGCATTGTTGCTTTGGTTTTCCTTGCATAGTCGTTGTAAAATCTACAAAACTGACGATAACTGTACGGAATTTCATCGTTTGCCCTGCACTGTAAAGAGTACTCGTCCCATAAAAGGGAGAGTGTTACCCCAGTTTTAGCCAATTCCTTATGAATATACTCGCCATCAGGCTTTCGACGATGGTCTGACGGCACCTTTTTCTCAGGGAATAAAATCATTTGTAGGTCTTGATCTGTCATGCCCTTTTCTATTGGCCACTGAATGTTCTTCTCTTCCGCTCGCCGAATTACTTCTCTAATTGTGTTTCTAGAATGGCCACAGCTCGAAGCTATCCCCCTTTGTGTAACTTCCTGCGCATGAAGCCTTAAGATTTCTCGATACTTAACCACAAAAAAACCTCCTATATAATAAATTTGCACAAATGTGCTCCTTCATTATATAGGAGGGTGGGTCAGTCATGTCTTAATTGGATCAAATTCATGTCCGAGGCGGATCAAAAAGATGGCACAACTGGTTCAATCGGATGACTGTAAT
>NZ_BCUY01000168.1 GCF_001591465.1 Cytobacillus firmus NBRC 15306 | reverse complement strand
AAGGAATCTGCTTCTAATACCTTCAACAGAATCAGCTCTGCATTGTAAATTACATTTTATTCCATTTTATCTTAAAGGACTCGGGCAATTAGTTGAATAGGAATTTTGGCATGAATTAGTGTAAAAAGTTCCTTAAAAATTGTTTATTCCATTAAATATGCTATAGTCATCATTGATTCCGACTTAAGATAAATACATAGCTGCATAACCCACTCTTTATTTTTTAGGCTGTTTTCGTAAACATTGTTGCTTACCATCAGGTTATAACAAAGAAAACTCGCATTAGAAAATTGCGAGTTTTTGTTATTTAAGGATTTGCTAATTCAACTAAAGCCCCCTATAGTTTAAGTACATTTGTTCACAAACTTTAGGAAAAAAATGATGGTGGATGCTATATCTCCTAAAGCAATTGACTCGAGTTTCAGTTTAACTATTTACTGTCAATCTTTTGAAATCAGAAACCATTCCATCAAATTTATTTTTCTGCTCTAAAAATGGGGAGTGATTACTTTCTTCAAATATATATAATCTTGAGTTTCTTATTCCTTCGTTGATTTCTTCAGAAAAAACCAAAGGGCATTGTGCATCATATTTTCCACAGAAAACAATCGTGGGGATTGTTACATTTGGCAGCTCGCTTTGGATATCAAAATTGGGCAGGTCTTCTAACGAATAGTAATCTAATCTCTTTTGCACAACTTTCCCACTACTTGGTTTTGAGAAGTATTCATCCCATCTTTCAGGACTATGTAATGACATACATGTCCATTCCTTACTAGCTTCTCTTCTCTCTTCTTTAGTTGAAGTTGGAGATTTTAGTATTGAGAAAATCTCCTTTAATCGTTTATTTAAAGGACTTTTTGGACAATACATACTTCCTTCGTGTTCCATATACCGCCTTGAAGATGCTGCACCTCCAATTAATAACCTTTCAAGAGAATGCGGGTACATTAAAGCATAAACCAAACCTAACATTCCTCCAGTTGAATGTCCTGCAAAACTCCATTGTTTATAATTTAGTGCTTCCCTAATCGCCTCCAAGTCTTTGACACTTTCACTTATACTGAGATCGGCATCACAAGAAACTTTGTCAGAGTTACCAGCTTCTTTTAAATTAATCAAATACACTTTGAAATGCTTTACGAAAGAATCTGCAAAATAGTTATAAATGCTAATTTAAGAGTGTACATAAATGACTGTTTAAGAATGTACAGTTTGCTCATTGCGCTGCATAATATTCTTGGGGTGAATATTGTGCATATGCAAATCAAAGTAAATACAGATATCGAAATTAACAGTCTTGTAGATTTACCAAAACTTAAATTGTTGATGGAGAATTTAAAAATGAAAATCAATAAAAGTAAATTGGCTCGAGATATGGGAGTTGATCGGAGGACTGTTGATAAATATCTACAGGGGTATAAGCCGAAAAATATTCGGAATCGAACTTCCAAAATAGATAACTATTACGAAATCATCACGTTACTTCTTTCAGAAGAATCCAATCAAAAATTTTATTACAAACGAGTATTATGGCAATATTTGAAAGATAATCATGGGTTGGAATGTGGGCAATCAACTTTTAGAAATTACATATCAAGTAAAGCGGAGTTTCAAAGTTATTTCGAATCGGAGAAGCGTAAGCGTTCAAATAATGAAGTGATACGTTTTGAGACTCCGCCAGCTGAACAAGCGCAATTAGATTGGAAAGAAAATATTCGATATATCACAAAAGATGGAGAAATCCTTTATGTGAATGTGTGCGTGCTCTTACTTGCCTATTCCAGGTTTCGAACATTCAACTTATCAATATCAAAGTCTCAAAGTGTATTACTGTCTTTCCTTACGGAAAGTTTCGAAGCATTTGGAGGAGTTCCTAAGACGATCTTGACTGACAATATGAAAACGATCATGGACGAGCCTCGAACAGAGTATCAAAAAGGAGAGTAAATGAACGATTCTTTCAATTCTCCAAAGATATGGGATTTGAAGTGTGGCCTTGCATAGCCGGAAGGCCGAGGACAAAAGCTAAGGTAGAGGCACCGATGAAAATACTTGATGAAATCCATGCCTATCAAGGAAAGTTTGATTATGAGGAGCTTCATCATTTTGTACAAAAATTATGTAATCGAATCAACAATAGCTACCACCAAGGAACTGGGAAAATACCAATACTGGCACTAAAAAAAGAAAGAAACCTCTTATCTCCACTACCACATGAAAGAATAAGAGATTTCTATAAAATTGACCATATACTCGTGAAAGTGAACACATCAAATATGATCACTTTCAAATCCAACCAGTATTCAGTCCCACCAGGATACATTGGGAAAACGTTAAGTTTACAAGTATATGATAACCATATTTTTATCTATTATAACACGGAATTAGTTGCTCAACATTCTATTAGCCATTTGAAAATAAATTACAAACCAGAACATTACGTTGAGAATTTGGCGAGAGGCTTGCCTTCTTCCTCCAATATAGAAGAACTGGCTAAAAGAAATTTAGAGGCAATTAATGAGGTGTATAAAAATGAATAGCAGTTATAACAAACTGATACAGAATCTAGAATACTTAAAGTTAAAGCAGAGGATGATCCATCTTGATGAAACGATTGATTTTATGACGAATAATCAATTGTCATTTACGGATACGTTAATCAAACTTACGGATTACGAAATCGATATGAAAGAAGTAAACATGGTGAAATCAATGGTGAAAGTTGGCGCATTTCCACATTTCAAGGAAGTAAAAGACTTTGATTTTGATTTCCAGCCATCGATTAATAAGCAGCAGATTTTGGATTTCACCACCTTACGGTTTATTGAGCAAAAAGAAAATATTGTCTTTTTAGGAACAAGTGGTGTAGGAAAAACTCATTTAGCAACGGCTATTGGAATCGCAGCAGCT
>NZ_BCUY01000167.1 GCF_001591465.1 Cytobacillus firmus NBRC 15306 | reverse complement strand
TTGGTTAAGTCCTCGATCGATTAGTATCAGTCAGCTCCACATGTCGCCACGCTTCCACCTCTGACCTATCAACCTGATCATCTTTCAGGGATCTTACTAGCTTGACGCTATGGGAAATCTCATCTCGAGGGGGGCTTCATGCTTAGATGCTTTCAGCACTTATCCCTTCCGCACATAGCTACCCAGCGATGCCTTTGGCAAGACAACTGGTACACCAGCGGTGCGTCCATCCCGGTCCTCTCGTACTAAGGACAGCTCCTCTCAAATTTCCTGCGCCCACGACGGATAGGGACCGAACTGTCTCACGACGTTCTGAACCCAGCTCGCGTACCGCTTTAATGGGCGAACAGCCCAACCCTTGGGACCGACTACAGCCCCAGGATGCGATGAGCCGACATCGAGGTGCCAAACCTCCCCGTCGATGTGGACTCTTGGGGGAGATAAGCCTGTTATCCCCGGGGTAGCTTTTATCCGTTGAGCGATGGCCCTTCCATGCGGAACCACCGGATCACTAAGCCCGACTTTCGTCCCTGCTCGACTTGTAGGTCTCGCAGTCAAGCTCCCTTGTGCCTTTACACTCTGCGAATGATTTCCAACCATTCTGAGGGAACCTTTGGGCGCCTCCGTTACTTTTTAGGAGGCGACCGCCCCAGTCAAACTGCCCACCTGACACTGTCTCCCGCCCCGATCAGGGGCGCGGGTTAGAATTTCAATACAGCCAGGGTAGTATCCCACCGACGCCTCCACCGAAGCTGGCGCTCCGGCTTCTCAGGCTCCTACCTATCCTGTACAAGCTGTACCAAAATTCAATATCAGGCTACAGTAAAGCTCCACGGGGTCTTTCCGTCCTGTCGCGGGTAACCTGCATCTTCACAGGTACTATAATTTCACCGAGTCTCTCGTTGAGACAGTGCCCAGATCGTTACGCCTTTCGTGCGGGTCGGAACTTACCCGACAAGGAATTTCGCTACCTTAGGACCGTTATAGTTACGGCCGCCGTTTACTGGGGCTTCGATTCAAAGCTTCGCTTGCGCTAACCTCTCCTCTTAACCTTCCAGCACCGGGCAGGCGTCAGCCCCTATACTTCGCCTTGCGGCTTCGCAGAGACCTGTGTTTTTGCTAAACAGTCGCCTGGGCCTATTCACTGCGGCTCATCAGGGCTATTCACCCTAATGAGCACCCCTTCTCCCGAAGTTACGGGGTCATTTTGCCGAGTTCCTTAACGAGAGTTCTCTCGCTCACCTTAGGATTCTCTCCTCGCCTACCTGTGTCGGTTTGCGGTACGGGCACCTTTTCCCTCGCTAGAGGCTTTTCTTGGCAGTGTGGAATCAGGAACTTCGGTACTAAATTTCCCTCGCCGTCACAGCTCAGCCTGTGTGGTAACGGGATTTGCCTCGTTACCGGCCTAACTGCTTGGACGCGCTAATCCAGCAGCGCGCTTACCCTATCCTCCTGCGTCCCCCCATTGCTCAAACGGTAAAGAGGTGGTACAGGAATATCAACCTGTTGTCCATCGCCTACGCTTTTCAGCCTCGGCTTAGGTCCCGACTAACCCTGAGCGGACGAGCCTTCCTCAGGAAACCTTAGGCATTCGGTGGATGGGATTCTCACCCATCTTTCGCTACTCATACCGGCATTCTCACTTCTAAGCGCTCCACCAGTCCTTGCGGTCTAGCTTCAACGCCCTTAGAACGCTCTCCTACCACTGACATCGGAAGATGTCAATCCACAGCTTCGGTGATACGTTTAGCCCCGGTACATTTTCGGCGCGGAGTCACTCGACCAGTGAGCTATTACGCACTCTTTAAATGGTGGCTGCTTCTAAGCCAACATCCTGGTTGTCTAAGCAACTCCACATCCTTTTCCACTTAACGTATACTTTGGGACCTTAGCTGGTGGTCTGGGCTGTTTCCCTCTTGACTACGGATCTTATCACTCGCAGTCTGACTCCCATGGATAAGTCTTTGGCATTCGGAGTTTGTCTGAATTCGGTAACCCGATGGGGGCCCCTAGTCCAAACAGTGCTCTACCTCCAAGACTCTTACTACATGAGGCTAGCCCTAAAGCTATTTCGGAGAGAACCAGCTATCTCCAAGTTCGATTGGAATTTCTCCGCTACCCACACCTCATCCCCGCACTTTTCAACGTGCGTGGGTTCGGGCCTCCATCCAGTGTTACCTGGACTTCACCCTGGACATGGGTAGATCACCTGGTTTCGGGTCTACGACCACATACTCATTCGCCCTGTTCAGACTCGCTTTCGCTGCGGCTCCGTCTTATCAACTTAACCTCGCATGTAATCGTAACTCGCCGGTTCATTCTACAAAAGGCACGCTATCACCCATTAACGGGCTCTAACTACTTGTAGGCACACGGTTTCAGGATCTCTTTCACTCCCCTTCCGGGGTGCTTTTCACCTTTCCCTCACGGTACTGGTTCACTATCGGTCACTAGGGAGTATTTAGCCTTGGGAGATGGTCCTCCCTGCTTCCGACGGGATTTCTCGTGTCCCGCCGTACTCAGGATCCACTCTGGAGGGAACGAAGTTTCAACTACAGGGCTTTTACCTTCTCTGGCCGGCCTTTCCAGACCTGTTCATTTACCTCGTTCCTTTGTAACTCCGTATAGAGTGTCCTACAACCCCAGGAGGCAAGCCTCCTGGTTTGGGCTAATCCCGTTTCGCTCGCCGCTACTCAGGGAATCGCGTTTGCTTTCTCTTCCTCCGGGTACTTAGATGTTTCAGTTCCCCGGGTCTGCCTTCCATACCCTATGTATTCAGGTAAGGATCCTATCCCATTACGGATAGGGGGTTTCCCCATTCGGAAATCTCCGGATCAAAGCTTACTTACAGCTCCCCGAAGCATATCGGTGTTAGTACCGTCCTTCATCGGCTCCTAGTGCCAAGGCATTCACCGTGCGCCCTTTCTAACTTAACCTACTTCGGCC
>NZ_BCUY01000166.1 GCF_001591465.1 Cytobacillus firmus NBRC 15306 | reverse complement strand
TCCTTTTCCTCTCTTACCTCTACGAATAGATTAGACCTATTTTCATTTTCTTTTTCTAACCTTGTAACTTTAGAAGCTAACTTATCCTTTTCCTTTCGGACATCTTCACTAACATTTGAACTGTTTATACTATCAAAGATAGCTAAAGCTGCAGTGATTAATAAAATTACAAAAAAATATGCTTTATACCTTCTTATCATACGAATGGCCTCCGATTGCAGCTATAATAAAACAAAAGATACAAATTTAAATTTTAACAAGTAAAAAGGAATTTATGATATTTGTAGCTAACCTGTCCTTTTAGTCAAAAAAAAGGCCACCTATACTGGCAGCTGGATCAATCTAAATAATTAGATTTACCCTATTAGTTAAGAATGAAATAAAGAAGGAACGCAGTTATAATATTTGGTAATCCAATAAAAACTGAGCCAATACTTGTTCTTTTTCGCTTCTTTCTTTCGTCAGGAGAATCAGGTGCTTCTAAACCAGCCCTAACTCGGTGGGTACCAACTAAAGAACCTGACATAAGAACTGAAATTGCTAAAAAAAATAATCCAATTGCTCCTGTCACCAAGTAAGCCTTACTTAATTCCCAAAAACCCAATGATAACAAAACACCAGTTATTGATAAAACAATTCCAATAGCCAGATACTTCAAAACCCAAACCTCCCTTTTACTAACTATCCGAATAACACGCTAAATTGTTTCAATTTTGTCATTATTATGTTTACTATTGTGAAGCTTGTTTCCTTCCTAAGTATTACTTATTATCAAATAGGTTCAAAAATTGCTTTTATAAATTAATTGATTTCTATTCCTGAAAAACCAAAAGAGGAATTTAAGAGAAAGAATCTGCAACTTTCGTTGTTTTAATGTAATTACTCTCTTACAACAATAGAGAAATTTAACTTCTACATTAGATTGGAAATCAGCATTTTCCTTCTGATGCTATTCCAAACTATTCCCCCTCAAGGCAAAAAGGCTACCTAAATGGCAGCCTTATTTTCAATCGAAAATGGAGTATACTCCAGTATTTTCATAATAGTCAAAATGATTACTTTCGTGAGAAACTTCAAAGCTTGCTGTTACTTTTTGTCCTAGTCCACCACCAAATCCCATTGTTACAGATGTAGTTCCATTATCAAAAAAGTCACCATTAACATTCCACCAAATTTTTGTTGGAGTTGTTATTTTGGCATTCACTTTTCCTGCGAATTGTTTCGAAAATAGATTTGAAAAGCCATCACGATCTAAATCAACCTCTTCTATGAAGTCAAATTGGCTAAAAGAACCAGAATTATATGTATATACAAAGATTTGTACTGTTGGTTTATAGGTCAAGGATACATCTTGTTCTATGTTAATTTCATGCATGCTAAAATCTGATGCACTAGACATGGTAGATAATGTTCGTTTTCCTGACTGTGTATTTAAAGTATTGTTTGGATTTTTGTATATTTCTTTTGCTTGTTCTATAGTTATACCTTTAGCTTTTGCTCTATTTTCGATAAATTCATCATAGGTAAGTTTATTTATAGTTACTTTCACATCCCCTGATTCCTCAAGTTTTTCAAGATTATTAAGATCTATTACTCCTGAACTATTAGAATCGGTTAGTTCTTCTGCATTGGACTGTGTCGGGCTAAACATAAATGAACCACTAATAATTAATGAACTTGCAATTGTTAAAGCTGTTTTTTTTCAAAATAATCACTCCAGTTGAAATATTTAAATAATGTTACAGTTACACATTCTAACTTAAAAGTTATTAATTGGTAAAGTGAGTACTTGTAAATTAGTAGAATGATCTTAAAAATAACCATTAAATGGTAAGTGAATTACTGGCAAAATAGTTATATGTTACTATTAATATAATGTTAAACTATTGATAAGGCTATCCAAAGGATGTGTATTAATGCGTTTAATGACTTTGTTATTTGTGATACTTATTTTAGTAGGGTGCAACAATATGGAAAGAGCTGAAGAGAAATCAGCAACAAATAAAGATGAAGAGTTAAGATATGATGGAGATCACTTAACTGTTGGAGTAACTGAAAATAAGGACTTGCCGAAAATTAAAAATATTCAATATAAAGAAGTTAATCTTGATTCATTAACACCTGAACAAGAAGAATTAGATGCCTTAATTATTACTAAAGCCTTTTTTAATGAGGCTGATAAAAATAAATATGTTAACTTTTATAAAGAAGTAGAATATCCTGTGTTTTTCGTTGGAATTGAAGGATTTAAACTCTTTGCTTTTACTACTGAAGATATGAACATAGAAAATTCCAAAGATGATAATAGTGCCTATATTCAAGGATTTAAAAATACCAATGGAGAAAAAGAGGTCTTTAAAGTTTATAAATCTAAAGAAGCTACTGATAAAGAAATATTCATTCAGATGTTTGATTATATTTCTAAATAAGTGTACAGAAACCCTCAAGTTTAAAGTAAGGTACTATTAAATACTCTAATTATAGGTTTAATTATAGTATAATAGTTTTGTAATATTTAAGAAAACCGTTCTCAACTAGAGGTCGGTTTTTTTAACAATATATTTTAGGGATTTGATAGTATTATGGAAATAAGGCTTAAAATAGATAAATTTACTTTTTTGTAAATTCATTTTCTTAATGTTCATTAAAACTATTATAAACCCACACCAGAAATCCCATTAACAAAGATAGGGCATCTGACATAGCACCCACTCCTTGTTAATACTAAGTAATTGTTCCTTAATACGGATTTCCGAGTCTTCGTGAATTTTAATTGAACTAACCTGCCCGTTTGTTCAATAAAGAATACTATAAAAAGCGCAATCCTATTCGGAATATACGCCACCTAATTTGTTAAGCTGTCTGGCTTTGTTAGCTGAGCCTGAAGATAAGGTTAGTTTAGCTGCATAAATCTGCATAGCTTAATTATTTTTTTTAATAAGTTTAATTACTCCCATTATCCCCCAAACACCAATCGATAAAGATACT
>NZ_BCUY01000165.1 GCF_001591465.1 Cytobacillus firmus NBRC 15306 | reverse complement strand
GGTTTGATTGAGTCGGAATCATAGAAAAACATTTTTACTCCTTCCATGATCTCAAAATAGTCTTTGCCCAATTGTTTACCCTTTCCATACATGGGGGCTTCTTTTGAAACCGCAGTAAAAATCATATATCCGTTTGGCTTTAACTGATTATAGCTAGCTTCATGGTTAAACCTATTTTTAATGTTTTCTAACGGATTGGTGCTTTTGATTAGTTGGCAACTCTTAACAGGCCAGTTCTCAACAAAAAGAGGGTTCGTGAGTAACAGCTATCATAATGAATTGATGGATACATAGCAGATATTTTTTCTTCCTCGAGCATAAACATCAGTATCGAGCAGCAGGAAAGAGGGATAGCCATGTCCTTTATCGGATTTGAACTGATAGCCAAGAGAGCATGGACGATTTTGCCTGGCAACACTTTTTCGATGTCCATTTTATGGAACAAAAAAAAGATCCCTTCCTCCATCGGAAGAGATATCTATCATGAATCTGGACTGATCCTCCCTGATAAAAGAATTGCAGCTACCGGGAGGATCCACTATCTGTCTGATCATACAATAAATCACTATGAACCCTTACAAACAGCACCTTGTAAGCTTATTTGCCGGCCTGACTTTCCCCTGGATGATCTTAAAATTGAACTTCTTGCGCCGATGAAAGGGATTATGGAACCCATTCATCAAACGGCCGTACTTTTCTTATGGAACGAGGAAAACAATCTTATAAGAAAAACAGAGCTCCACCTGGATCCCCAATCATTTGAAAGGATCCCACCAAATCAATATTTGATCAATCTTTCTTTTTTACAGGGAAAAATTTAGATCTTATACCAAGCAAAAATTGTTTCTTTACCTTAGCTCTGAGCATTAAACTAATATCGGCGTTAAGAAATAAACAATCAAAAAGGCTGTCAATATACGCATAACTATTCCTAATACAGCCGCTCCCATTGCCTCCTTTTCACTAAGGTCAGAATTAGCTGCCCATATAACAGGAATTTGACCAAAGATAGTAGACAAAGGCAAGCCGGAAGAGGCTAATACGAATGATCCGATGACCAAACGCGGATCCAAAGAACTCGCAACTTCCGATAACTGGGCCATGGCCAGCGTCGGGCTAACCAATATGGAAAGAATACCGGTCTCAGGATGAATATTTAAAGTTAGCAAAACGGCAGATAAGCCAGATTCGAATTTTGACCAGACTCCAATGTAGTCGAGAACACCAATAGCAGCGAACACGACAGCTGCAGCCGGAATAATCAGAAGGAATAAAAGCTCTGCTCCCTCCCTGGCTGCATTAAATAGAGTGGGTAAAAAGCCAGTTTTCGGCGTAAATTGAGGCAGCTTTGCAATTTGGACAGCTTTCGTATCCCGGTAAATGGTTTTAGAAAGCAGGAACGGGACAACAATGACAGGCATGAAAACAGCCAGCACGACCACGACAAAGGCATTGGCCCCTACAGCCGTTAATGCAACCATGCCTAACATAAAGGTAGCAAAAGACTGCTGGGATTGTACCATGGTGGCTACCGCTATTTTCTGCTCTGCTTTTGTTGCTCCTGAACGGATTAAGATTGGTCCGGCAATTTTTCCGGCAGCATTAATGTCACCAAGAATATTATATATACTTGGAATGATAACAGCTGAATTCACTTTCATCAGCTTTGTAACAGGGATGAATATCCGAATTAACGCGTCCGTAAACCCCAGCCGTTCCAGTACCCGGCCTAAAATGACACTGACAATAATAGAAACTCCTACCGTGCCGGTCAAAAATATCTCTACGATAACCGGGAAAACCTGATCGACAATGGAAGTAAATAACCCGGCTAATGTACCTGGAGAGATTAACAATACCAGCAGTGAGAGGATGACTAAACCAAGACCAACTGCTTCGATTTGTGTCCATTTTCTGGTTAAAGGAATCGGGACACTGTTCTCTTCTATTTCTAGATTTTTTTGTACTAACGATTTAACCTCGCTCATCTACCTGCACTCCCTTTTTTATAGTGTATGGACAGCCGTTTTTTTCAATAGATAACCCGCAGCCATTTCTTCTGCATATTTCTTTAAGTGAGGAGATCCCATTTCATTTAGGGATATGCTTGTCACACGTTCTCGAAAAACAACGACTTCAACACCAGGCAGCAGTCTGTCTAAGGCATAAGCTAAAGGTAAACCATTTTCGAGTATTTCTAACACATGGCAATTTCCGATAATAAAATTAAGTCCTAACTCCTTAGCTGTTTCAATAAGCGGATGTCCGTCATAAACCCGGCTAATGGAAGCGAGGACTGTGTCAGCCTCCGGGTGTTCCTGGATGGCTTGACGCAAATGTTCAGGAGAAAATCCCGTATGCGGGAAAATGTGCACAATATTGTTCACGGGGCTTGTTTCTTCTCCATTAACAATTCTCCCGCGTGTCACAATACTCGTTTCAGACAGAGATGAACTATTGCGTATTTCCTTTTCAGTATGTAACAGTTCCTCTTCATCTCTAAGACCCATAAAATTGTCCAGCCGTGTTAAAATATCTCCCAGCGTTTTCACCTCAGGGAGTACTTTCCCTGCATATAAAATATTTCCGTGTACCCCTCCATAAGAAACCTCTGTCCGGTATACCTGATGGCCATGCAAAAAAGGAATGCCAGGATGCAGCCCATGGAAAGCTTCATGCAATTCAAATGCAGCGACATTATACAAATCCAGATAGTTTTTCAAGATTACTCCACCTGAATTAGCTGCTTCAGCTATCGGATGATGAGCAACAATGGCATCGACACCAGTAGCGCCGGCAAGTTCGATACATCCTTCTGTCATTGTCATGGCAACTGCTACTTTTTTTACTTCTCTTTTCATATCGCCATAAACAAGACCAGGCGTTTCAATGATCTCTTTCCCGGGAATGTTGGAAGATTTCATGATGACAAAGGGATGCTCACCTCTCGTAATATCATTTAGAGATTTAATCACTCTTCCTCCTGTCAGCTCATCT
>NZ_BCUY01000164.1 GCF_001591465.1 Cytobacillus firmus NBRC 15306 | reverse complement strand
CCTCATAATTCAGGCGAAAACTTCTCATATCATAGTTTGCTGCGCCTACTTCTGCAATTTCCTCATCAATGATCATCAGTTTCGCATGTAACATTCCTTTATTGTACTGGTAGATTTGGACCCCAGCTTGGACTTTGCCGACTCGAAGCCAAGCCCGCCTACAGTAAAATACCTTAAAGCATCGGCGATTATCGATGCTGAATCACTAAATGTATCAGGTAACTTATCAGACTCATTATGAGAAGAGGTCAATCTTTTACGTTGAATAAACTTGGGATTTGATATGCTAAGATATAGTAAGAAACCAATGACAGGCAAAACAAGGACGATTACTATCCAATTCAAAGCTTTGGCTGGCCGACGAACATCCCAAGTTGCTATGAATAACATAAAGAACGCATTTAACAGGTATAGATAAAAAATCCACTCCAACTAAAATTCCCCCTTAGTTTTTCTCTTAACATGTACAAACTATGTAGCGAGTATACGTTGGGAATACAAAGAATTGTTAAGATACCTTTTCTTATGAAACACCTCAAAATATTTTGGAATTAGTTTATTTTGTAAAGCTCCAAGGATAAGAAAGCGGGGGTACAGGTCTAAACCAAGAGAAAAACCGCCCCTTTCTTCCATGATTTTGGAAGAAAGGGGCGGCAGATTTTCAGTTGGATTATTCATTTCCTCAGAGTTAGGACTACTTGGGGACACTATGTAGCGGTCTCAAAAAGGGATTATTGCCTTTTGCTTTGGGCTGCTTCCAATCCATTCTTTACATTAATTAAGCCACTACCGAATTCGTTATCAGCTCCAGGGATTCCTAAATCATAAGTAGAATTCTTAATAATGTCTATTACTTCTTGGTTCGTTAAATTAGGGTTTACTGAAAGCAAAAGACCTGCTAGTCCTGCTACATGTGGTGAAGCCATAGAAGTGCCTGAAAGGGCAGCATACTGCTGGTTAAAATAGGTGCTCGGAATTTGAACTCCGGGAGCTGCAACATCAATATAATCTCCATAATTTGAGAAAGGGGCACGTTGTCCGGTGTTACTAACGGCGGCGACACTGAGAACATTAGGAAAAGCAGCTGGGTAGCTCGGTTGCATAGTATTTTCATTTCCTGCTGCAGCAATCAAAACAACATTTTTACTGTATGCATAATCGATGGCCTCTTTTAAAAGGGAAGAATGCTGATAATTGCCTAAACTCATATTAATGACATCGGCTCCATGATCCGCTGCCCAATAAATCCCTTTTGCTATATCAAAGGTTGTCCCATGCCCTTCGGCACCCATTGCTTTTATAGGCATTATTTTGTTATACCAGGTAACACCCGCAAGACCTTCATGGTTGTTAGTTTCCGATGCAATGATTCCTGATACATGGGTGCCATGCCCGTTGTCATCATCAGGGAAATTATTATTCAACAGTACATTATAACCATTTGTTAATCGTCTTCTTAAATCAGGATGGTCCAGATCAACGCCAGTGTCTATAACAGCAATAATGATATGTTCATCCCCTTTGGTGATATCCCAGCCTGCTTCTGCTTGAATGGCCGATAAGTTCCATTGATATTGTTCTCTATACAGCAAATCATTAGGAAGTTCAATTTGATTTTGCAGATAAAGATAATTGGGTTCAGCAAATTCAACCATAGCCTGTCTGTTAAAATATTCAATAAGTTCCTTGGTCGAAAGCGTATTAGAACGAAAAACAATCGTAGAATTTAGATTTTTAAAGATAGTGCCATTGATCTCCTGTGCCATTCTTTCTAATTCCTTTGTTGATGGATGAGTCTTGAATGTAACGTTTACTTCTTTCTTAATATAATGACTCTCCGTTTTTTCATTGTGTTTAATTAGAAAAACGGAAGGATCATTTCTTAATTGATTCTTAATGGTTTGACCCATGGAAAGACTGTTTATTTGAAGAAGATTTTTTTCGTTTTTTTGGACACTAGTTATAGGGGGATTGTTTTTGACAGCAACTGTTTTATTTTCGTGATTCTCTTTGTTTCTTGTATTTTGTACTAAGAATAATAACCCTATAGATAAAAGAATAAGTACGGAAACCGTAACCAATAAGGACCTTGATATTTTTGTCATGAGACACCTCTATATAATTTTATGATTAGAAAATGCTTCGATAATCAAATTTCTAATGCGTCCTTGAATCTTAATACATAAAGAACACCGTTTGAGAACAAACGGTGTATAAACTTATTCATCTTTATTATCTGCGTCATTTACATCTTTAGGATCTTCAATTGGTTCTTCTGTATCAGTGTTGTCATTATTTTCATCAATATTATCTGGATCTGTTGCGTCTTCAGCATCTTCAATTGATTCTTCTGTATCAGGGGTGACATTATTTTCATCAATAGTATCTGGATCTGTTGCGTCTTCAGGATCTTCAATTGGTTCCTCTGTCCCAGGAGTTACATCCTCAGGTGGTGGATTATTATCGTCATCTCCATTATTACACCCTAATAACAAGAACATTGAAAGAAAAACTGTTGATAAAAGTTTCATCCACTTATGATTCATCTTTACCGCCCTTTCGATTGTTGTAATTTCTAAATTATTTTTTACGTTTATTCTTTTTTTATTCAGATAGTCTAAAAAAGAAATTTGATGAAATACAGTAATAAAATTAAAAATGAGGCAATTATGTATGATAATATTACAAAGTTTCCCTATTTTATCCGATTCTATTTTTTGCTTTTTGAATAACCTCTACTACAAACTGATCTTTATTTTCTAATTCACCAAGTGTAAGTTCTCCATTAGCTAATTTTTCAGAGAGCACATTAATATCTTCCTGGACGGAAACAGGGATTTGATTTTCAGTCAACATTTTCTGAAGCTCATTTGCAATTTTAGTTTCTTGATTCATTTTTAACACAACCTTATTTTAGTATTTATATGGCAGGATTTGAGCAATTTAATACTTTGAACACGTTTGTAGGAAGGTTCTAAAGAAGAGAAAGGTTGGTTAACATCCAACCAACCTTTTGTCTTGCATAATTATTGTTGTTTTACCCTGAGTTTACTTTCCTTTAACAAGTGTTCTTTATTGTATTAAATTGCCTCTATAAGGATCTTGACTTTGCATGTAGTTAGAAAATTGTTGAACCGATT
>NZ_BCUY01000163.1 GCF_001591465.1 Cytobacillus firmus NBRC 15306 | reverse complement strand
CGGCTACTATCTGGGAACTATTCTTGGGGGAATTTTAGTTTATCGTTTTTCCAAGGTGTTACAGGGGCGTTTAACAAGATTTATGTTGTTTGGTTCCGCGGCTTTTGGAATTCTCACCTTTGCTTACGGTTTTGTTTCTGAGCCTTTTATTGCTTTGTTGTTAGTGTTATTAATGGGACCTTCTTATCAAATGAGAGATTTAGCACAAGAAACAATATTTCAAAATAGTGCAGAAGAAGGAACTTTAACAAAAATAATTTCAGCGAGATCAACATTAGTTCAACTTATTTTTATAGCCTCTATTCTCGGGATTGGTGCTTTAACTGATTTGATAGGAGTTCGTCTTGTTTATATTCTATCAGGATGCTTATTGATATTTTCCTCTATATTCGGATTCATTAACCTTCAACTTCGTAAAAAAGGTACCTCTTTGGAAAATGAAAATGTAACTTACTAAAGTTGAATTACCTTGGCGTATCATTTCATTTGTAGTTACGTGTGGCTATAAATCCACAAAGATCATTACTTGCCGATTTAAAGGGCAGGTAAGTTAAATAAAAAGAACATATCTTAATGTGATTAGATAAGGTACAAGGAGAAATCTGTAATGGCTATATTGAAAAAATCGAAATTAGAATTAGTGCAATTTAATAAAAATGATATCATGGGTTTAATTGAGTTATCAGCATCAGTCGGGTGGGATTATGATGAATATGAGATTGGAACAGTGCTATCGTCCGGTATGATATTCGGACATAAAAACTTTGACGGGAAAATTGTTTCTAGTGCTGCAATAATTCCTTATGATAATAAGTTAGCTTCTATTGGTATGTTGATTGTTAATAAAGAGTTTAGGGGGATGGGATTAGGGAAAGATGCTACACAAAAGTGTATAGATTTTGCTTCAAGCAACACTTCAATTATGTTAATTGCAACTGAAGAAGGTAGACCCCTTTATGAAAAAATGGGATTTATAACTGTTGATTGTGTTCATAAGTATCTTTGTGATGACTATAAACCATTAAACAAAAGCGGTGGTGTTACTATTGAAGAATTTAATGGTAATGATCTTAAAGAAATTTTAAAGTTAGATAAGGTTGCATTTGGAGATACAAGAAGCAAATTTCTTCAAAATAGAATTAATCAATCAGAAAAATGCTTAGTAGTTAGAGATAACCAAGCGAACATTATTGGTTTTGGAATATCTATTTTAGGACCAATTAATCTAATAGTAGGACCTATTGTAGCACCTGATTCTCAAACAGCTGCTTTAATATTGGATAGATTAGCTTCTAGGCATCAAGGAAAATTAAGGATTGATGTGCCTTCAGGCAATGAAGAGTTTAAGTTCTTTTTGGAGAAACGAGGATTTCAACAAGTGAGTCAACCACCAGTAATGGTGATTAATTCTGCTGAAATGCCGCCTAGAAACAATACATTATTCGGAATTGCTGCCCAGATTTTTGGGTAAATAAGATATTTCTTATGACCTCTAATGGGGCAGCATTCCAAAAATAAAGCTAACTTTGTGAAACTATGTACTTAAACTATCGGGTGCTTTTATGTAAGAAGGGGAACTGAAAATTTCTAGTTAGAAAAAGGAATGTCTTCAAAATTGAGACATTCCTTTAGGTTTTCTAGAGTAAAACTTACTTTCATAATGACATTTATGCCAGGGCTCTGTGACATAATAGAATTAGTTGACATGAAAAGAGGATAATAATTGACCGGAACGCATTAGAATATTCCTAAAAGGGAAACATAAAAAAGTGAATTGTGCTATTTACACTAGAAGCGTGAGGAACATCAGAAAAGCCTTTTAACGAGTTGAACTTCCTTCAAAACAGAACCCATTACCGTTACTCTAGCTAATAAAAGCTTATTTTACATATTTTCATGGTATAAGGTCTCTCCATCCTTAGTATACACTTTTATAGTTTGAATGTTGTCAGGATCTAACTCTGTTTTAGCTATGTAACTCACTGTATAAGACTTTTCTTTTTTTGAATTAACTACAAATTTTTCTGTTTTTCCTTCTTGTGAAATTAACTCAAAATAACCTACTTCCTGAGGATCTTTTTCAAACTTTACTCCTACATAATTATTATATTCCCCTTCAAGAAGAAGAACATAAAAATCTAATCCCCTTTGCTTTCCCATTTCAGTTTTCACTTCTCCATTTTTACGGTACTCAACTAACCCTATCGTATTCTCAGAAGTATTTTCATATAAAGAATATATATGATCTTCATCAGGATGGAATTCTAAGCTTTCATATTCATTGTGTTTCATATAATCATCATAGGCATTTAAAAGGATGTTTCCATTTGGATCTGTTTCTTTAAATACTAGTTCATATACTACAAGCCCAATTACTAGAGCCCCTAATAGTACCAAAGTATAGATTGAATATTTTTTCATCAAAACACCTTCCAATTTAATCCATTTTTTTCAAATCTATTGAATATTTTTTCCAAAAATTTACTATAATATTAATACTATAGAGGGAGTTGGAAAAATGCAAAGGGAAAAAACTACCAGTCACTGGTTCTTAGCTGTATTACTAGTAATTTCTTTGTTTACTGTACCTTTTAATGCCAGTGCAGAAGAAGAGATCGATGTTCCGGAAGTTGAATTTTCACCAGAGATAATTAATCAATATATAGATGGTGAGGGAAATTTAATAACCGAAACTTCTAGCCTACCAGATAGTTTTGTTACTGACCAAAATGGAAATATCATTAAAAGCGGTGGGGTATCTACATTCTCATGTGCCTATCAATACAAATATGAAACACTCTCAGATAAGCTAGATAGATCAAATACCTTTATAAACTATCATCCTTCATTTAAAAGCTGGGATAAAGTAGACGGATACTTTTTTGGTCAATCAACTGTAAGTTATTCTATTGGTTATAGTGGAGCAAGTGGGGCTTCAGTTTCTGTATCAGTAGCACCACCTGGAAATGGTACATTTATCAAGGCAGACCCTGCTAGATGGTCTCGTCCAGGAATTTACGGTGACGTTTGGAGAAAATATCAGAGAATAACCCGTACGGGCGGTTGCAGTAGCGAAAAATATATTACATATAAAACTTCCTACCATACCAAGAAAACATATATTAAAGCCAAATACCAATAATAGAAAAAACGAGGGCATCTGCCTGTTTATGGCATCACACCAAACAACCGTAAGAACCATTTTTTGCTTGCCAAATACC
>NZ_BCUY01000162.1 GCF_001591465.1 Cytobacillus firmus NBRC 15306 | reverse complement strand
AAACGTCTGGTTTTACTTTACATCCTTCTCTTCCACCACCAACACAACTATAGCTAGCTCTTTTCCTGTCAGCAGTCCCATAATCAAAAGTATATGCCCCTACACCTAACCCGTTAACTAAATCAGCAGGAGCTTGTATTCTATTATAAGGTGAAGGTAAATCGCCATCATTCCCAACAGCAATAACAAAAAGTTTCTGATAGTTCCAAGCCAATGTATCCAATGCATAAGTAAATCTCGAAATCTCATCATCAAATATCGGTCCAACAGGACCAAATGACAAATTGTAAACATCAATGTCATGTCTATTCGGAACAACTTTTTCAATAAATTCAATAGCTTCATATAGGTCCAAATCAGTAGGATCACTTAAAGGTAACACACGAAAACTTTCAACAAATACAACCGGATCATCTAGTTGACTATTTGCTTCATATTGATTTAAATCTCCGTATAATACAACCCCAGCTACCGCGGTTCCATGTTCAATCCCTTCTCTTACTGACATAGAACTTACTGATTTATTCTCCTTACTGAACTTTTCTAAAAAGGGATGTGTGGGGTTAATACCTCCATCAAAAACACCAACTTTTATCTGAGATATAGATTTCCCTAAAGGGGGCAAAAGTAAGTTTGGATCACTGATAGAACCTCTTAATTCTGGAAAAAAATTAAGCTTTAGTGGATGCACTGTCCTTAGGGGGTTAAAATTTGCAATTTTATTTATAACCCTTTTATTGACTATTGCACTAACAAATGTAGGTCCACCTTCGTATGTTTTAAGTTTGATAGTATTATCATTGACTCCGAGTGATATTAAGTTTTGTTTAAACTTATCAATCATTTCATCATTTTCTTGGCCATAGGGATGGAGGACGAACTCTACAGTTCCTTCAACCCAATCATCATCAAATCCTTGGACTACCTCACTACTCTCTAAAAATGATAGCTCTTCAATTTTTCTTACATCGTTTTTGAAACTATCAGTTAATGAGGTTCCATCGGATTCTAAAAGTTGTTCGAATGAAGATAAACCTTCTTGATCGAGCTTAACAAAATGCATCTTACTAATCTTTAGTTCCTCATCTGATTCGAATGTCCACCGCCTCGAACCAATATTCTCAAACTTTGTTTCCTTAAAGAAAGTGGAAGGAATATATGATTTTGCCAGAAACTTCTCATTTAGTCTTAAAGTAATAACAACTTCCTTCATTCTTTTTTCGTCTGGAATTCCATCAATTTTTGCTTTTATATCTTTAACTTGTTTACTTATCCTACTTTTCGCCTCAATATAGCTTCTAGGATACGTCGTTTCTCCTCCACCAAATGCTTTCTTAACGGGTTCAATCATTTTTTCACCATTACCTATAATCGGCAAGTAATCTCTTTTCTGCTCATCAGCCATAATTTCTCCCCCTCTTCTTTAAACTATTTTTCAGTTGACTTCAAATGATGATTTACAGTTGATGCACTTATTCCTAATAAACCAGCAATTTTTGCTTGGGATAACTTACTACCGTAATTTTCCTTTAATGCGATAGACATTATCTTGTTAAAACTAGAACTATCTCCATCATAAATTTCCTTAATTTTTGTAATAAGTAGCTTCACAGGATCAGAATCTTCTACAATTACTTGACGTAACACATATTCACATATTTGCTTAATATCTGAAGGGCTAACTTGTTCAACGGCTTTTGCAATAGCTCTGATCATCTGATTTTCAATTTTCACAATATCTTTATTAAGATTTAACTTCCATAGTTCAAATCTTTGCTCCTCACTTGGAAAAGCTATCTCAACTTTCATATCAAATCTTCTCCATATAGCTTTATCTAAAAACTCCGGGTGATTAGTTGCCCCAATAACAATTGAATGCGCTGGCCATTCTTCTAACTCCTTTAATAGTACATTTACTATCCTTTTTAGCTCTCCTAGGTCGGAAGGGTCATCTCTTCTTTTTGCTACAGCATCAAATTCATCTAGGAGAAGGACGGACGGACTGTTCTTCCCATAATCCAAGACTTTCTTTAGATTCTGACCCGTTTTACCCAAGTAGCTTGAAATCGCTGAAGATAGATCTAAGGTGATTAGAGGCAAAGACAAACAATGAGCTATATACTTGGATATCAATGTTTTTCCAACTCCAGGTGGTCCAAAGAATAGGACACTATTTGGAGGTTTAACGCCACTAGCTATTAACTTCGTAATAAGTTCTCTTTCTTTTAAGAATCGCTTTATGGATTTTTCAGTCTGATCATCTAAGATGACAGTTTCATCAAACGTTGAGGAATCACTTATATTTACTAATGACATAAATGATTCTTTATCAACTGGAGGTGGCTCTATGCCCATTGACCTAGTCAGAGGTGCTCCTGCATTATATGTAGCAATAATTTCGGCCAATTCAGAAGAAAGATGAGGATTCTCTTTTTTTATCCTCCTAATAATTGATAATGCTGACAACTCCACTGTTCTCTTGTCACCTTCAAATGAAGCTCTGATTAGGGCTGGCAATTGTTTAAAAACACCATCCATTCGATACCACCCTTTCTTTTCTTATTCATCGAATGATTTAATTATAACTATTATCAAGGGTTTACGTCAATGTTATTCGATTATCAATTTTTATGTTCATTAATCGAATGGACTTACCCTTATTTTCCGCATCATTGGGGTACGACCGAGATACCAGTAAAAAAAAGGTCATAGCATGGAAAATAATCCCTATTCTATGCCCCTAAAAACAAGTCAGTTCTTAATCAACTGCAATATATATTTCCACTAATCTAATTCTCTAATTTTTTTGTTTGTTAATCCTAGAGCTGCTACCAATATGATACTAACACCAGCTATACTCATTGATAGGTCAGTTCCTAACTTGTCTAATAAAAATCCAATTATACTCCCCAACAGGAAGGAGTAAGAGACCTCCAAACATCTGGAAACTAACTACACGACCTAATACTTCTTCTTCAATTAATTCTTGGGTTGCACTGTCCCAAATTATGATAAAAGCTGTTAAACAAAAACCTATAGCTGCTAATAAAAGAAGTGATACTAATAAGGGTGGAGTGTACGATATACCTAATATAAACAGTCCAGATAAGGCCATGAATAAGTAATATAAAATCCCTCGTTTTGATATCCTTTCCAACCTACCGATAAGAGTAGCGCAGATCACTCCTATTACCATAGCAGCAAGGAAAATTCCGTAAGTTTGTAGAGTACGCCATTAAATGAATTGTTTGCATACACTGGTAAGATAATTACATCAAAGGCTGCTATTCCTATGTTAGGTAATGAACCAATTAGCGAATACTTGCTCCTAACC
>NZ_BCUY01000161.1 GCF_001591465.1 Cytobacillus firmus NBRC 15306 | reverse complement strand
ATTTCTTGCAAGGTCAAAACATACTTCAACAGGTGCATTAATTAATTGTTGATGCTCAATAACAGGCATTTTATTTTCTCCTTTTACAAACACGTACTAACACTATAATTATAATTCGGCAAAGTGATATTAACTAATTCTTATCGAACTAACCTGCCCCTTTTGTTCAATAAGAAATGGCCACCTGGTTTGGCAGCTGGATCATATAAGCACCATTTTTTTAATAACACTTCACATATTAAATAGGCTTAAATAATGTGTTGAATTCGGATAAATATTTTCCTTTGAAAATCCAAGAGAGGTATAAAATTTATCTCCTTGTTCTGTATCTGTATGAAGTACTAAAACCTTATAAAAGTGTTTTGCATCGTTAATTATTTGTGTTAACAAAAGTCTTCCAAGACCCATCCTTCGATAATCATTAGAAACATAGAACCTTCTTAACCGTCCTACTTTTTCATCATTTGAAAATGGATCTATATTAAGCCCTCCCATAGCAATTAGAACACCTTCTTTGTTAAACAAACCATATAAAGATTCCCCAGGCTTATTAAATTTATTAGTGCCATTTTCAAAATCTTTAACTAATCTTTCAAGAAACCGAAAACCCTCTTCTTTGCTTTCATTAACTAAATGGGCTAAATCAATATAAAACAGACTTTTTAATTGCTTCACTTTAAACTCTTCGATATCTTCCTCCGAAAAAAGCTTTATTTGATTTAAGAGCTTTCTCGAGAATATATTAAAAATCCTTCTTCAACATACCTGCCCCTTTTGTTGAATAAAAAGGACAGTTGTAATGGCAGCTGTTCTTTTAGCAGTGCACCCATTAGTTGAAGTAAATTTTACTTTTTTAAAACTACAACGACCATTTTTTAGAAGTTTATTTCTTATGGACCTTAACATACACACTTCCGAATAGTTTATCTCCAATATAAGCATCTAATTTCCACATACCACTCTTTGGCAATGACATATTAGATGGAGCGTGTCGGTCTGCTCCGTTATTATCACCACCTAGTCCGCCTTCTGCCACAGTTATTTGCTCTTCTTCATCATTCTCATGTATAGCAACTATTTTAAGTTTTCCGTTAAACT
The DNA here is from genome assembly GCF_001591465.1 of Cytobacillus firmus NBRC 15306. Taxonomy (GTDB): domain Bacteria; phylum Bacillota; class Bacilli; order Bacillales; family Cytobacillaceae; genus Cytobacillus; species Cytobacillus firmus. The sequence goes on along the minus strand of NZ_BCUY01000161.1, from coordinate 2,288 downwards.
CTTGTTCTTCTCCCCAAAAATGCCACATATATTTTTGAGTTTTATTTGGATAAAATCTAACAACCTCAGTATCATCATAAATGAAACCTAAGCGCCCTTTTTCACCAATCATTGTGTAATTACCAGATTTGAATAGAGGGCTTTGATTCCATTTTTGTGCTAGATTATTTTCCACATTTGTAGTTATGGCTTCCTTATTCTTGTTTGTACACCCAACAGTAGTTAAGATAACAATAATCGAAATAATTGAAACGAAACTTTTTTTAAACATAAACACCACTCCACTCTTTTTATGAATCCCAGTCAACTTCAAATATCCTTTATTATACTAACCTGACCCGTTAGCTGTTGATGGCCCATACCATGAAATTTACAGCAAGCTTGCTTTCCTAACCTTTTTAACCTGTAAATCACTTAGTCCTGACGAAGTAAGGTATAGGGAGAACAAGAACAGAATGTAGGCCAGAAGAGGGAATAAGATAATCCAATGAGAATGATACATAAAGCCTCTCGCCTGACCAATTAGCCCTGACCACTCGTGAGTTACAGACAGGTAAATTGTGGGGAAGAATTGCTGGTGAGTGCCTCCAAAGAACAAATTGAATATGCCTAATTGTCCAATTAAATGTAAAACCAGTATGGCTTCGTTTATTAAGATAATCATAATGTTCCCTTTTAAAGCCGGCCAAATATGTTTCACCATTATATGGTTGTTTGACGCTCCAAGGGATATTGAAGCAACGACATATAATTCCTTTTTTATTTCAGCTGTTTTCGAAAAGATCACATTATAAACGCTGCTTACACCCAGGAAAATCATTAATACGCTTTGAATCAGAATCAGTCCCCATATAGGAATGCTGGAATTAATATTAATCCCAACCATAATGAAATAGATAATAACAAAGGTTGGTATGCCTGACCAAACTGAAATTGTCGCTTTTCTTAGTGTTCTTTTCTTTTTATGAAGACCCATTAATATCCCTGCAATACCTCCAAGTAAAACTCTCGCAATCGCTATTAATAAGGTTCCGAGCACTGTATACTTTGCACCGTGAAGCATTAGTGTCAAAATATCGTATCCCCATTTATCTGTTCCGAATTTAAATTCCTGTGATGGCGGGAATGGAGAGGAAACCAATTGCTGGCCTTCTGCAGTCTGGGTATATCCAATCTTCTTATTGTAGTCAACTTCATATGGAGCAATCAGTGGGCCTATTAATGAAATCAGAATAAAACCACCAAATAAAAGGACACCAAGGACTAACTTTATATTCATACTCTTAAGCATGCCTCAGAATCCTCTCTATGATAGATATGAACAGTTTATATGTATAGAAAACGGAAGTATAAAGCAGCATTATGCTTATTAAGCAAAGAACAACTAAATTGTACTGATATCCAAACTTCACTTGAATTTGAAACAGCATAGTTGTAACTCCCCTGGTATTGTACAGATATTCAACCACAAAAAGATTACTGATCATGATTCCTGTAATTTTTTTCAAATCCGCCTTTAAATAGGGAAGGACATTGGTTGTTACATGAAATAAATATATTCTCGGCTTGCTTAACCCTTTTCCTATTGCGGTTAGTATATAATCCTCCGATATCACTTCATGTGTATGTTCATTCAGTGCCCTTATTAAGTAAATAAGGGGGATAAGAACAAGAGTAACAATCGGAAGAAATAATGCCGGGTCGTCCATGCTGAGCGAAGCTACCTTCACAGTCTTGATCCCTGTAGTTTTATAAATAAAGTTTACTAGTAATTGCATTAGTAAAATAAAGATAAAGTCAGGGATCATCCCCAGAAAACTCAATGTGCCGTTCAGGTACTTGACACTCGTCTTCCATAACCATATTCCAAACAGAAAAGATAAAGTAATCACAATCAATCCAGACGAGGTTAAATAAAAATAAGACGATTTAAAATAGGCAACAATATCAGCTGGAAAAAACCTTGTATTGCTACCAGTTTTATAATAAAAAGCGTCCAATGAAAAAATTCCTGCTATAAAGTCTTTTATTAGAATTACAATCTGTTGGGGGTGAAATATAATTTGTTGTTGAGACTGTAAGGGATCCCCTGTATTATGGAAAACCAAAGGAATTGCAGCTAATATGAGCAATAGAAAAAAACCGATAAGTTGCTTGATTAAACTTTTAAAAGAATACAACTCAACTTTTCTCCTTTTAAAATTGAGATTCTTGAAGTTATTCTCCAAAGACTTCTACAATCCTTTTATTTGTCATTTCAGATTCTGCAAACAACCCTTAAGCTAAAC
>NZ_BCUY01000160.1 GCF_001591465.1 Cytobacillus firmus NBRC 15306 | reverse complement strand
GTATTTTTATAAAACTGTGATAACTATCTATTTTAGTCAGTTGACACTGTGGTATGATGATAATAATATTGAACAAAACGTTCTTAATATGGAACTAAATATGATATAATCCTATTACATACAAAATAAGGTGTGTGGTATACGATGATCGGTGATCGTGTAAAAAAACTTCGTCAGGAAAAGAAAATGTCCTTATCCGAGCTTGCAGACCAGGCCAGTGTGGCAAAATCATACTTAAGCTCACTTGAGCGCAACCTGCAAACCAACCCTTCCATTCAATTTCTTGAAAAAATCGCGGGTGTGTTGAATGTCCCTGTGGACCATTTGATCCATGAGCAGATCAACAAGGAAGATCTGGATTCCGAATGGATGAAGATTGTGAAGGAAGCGATGGACTCTGGTGTTTCAAAGGAGCAATTTCGGGAGTTTTTGGATTTTAATAAGTGGAGAGTTGAACAGAAGAAGAATTGACAAAAAGCTGAGGGATACAAGGTTTCACTTGTTCACTCAGCTTTTTTGTGATTTAAATTTTTAATAAGTTTTTCTCAGTTGTATGAACTAATTCTTTTAAATAACTGATAAGCTCACTTTTCAGGTCTTCATGCTGAAGTGCAAACTCAATAGTAGTTTTCACAAAGCCAATTTTTTCACCAACATCATACCTTCTTCCTTCAAAGTCATAGGCAAAAACTGGTTGGATTTTGTTTAATTTTTGAATCGCATCCGTTAACTGAATTTCGCCACCAGCCCCAATTTCCTGTTCATTTAAAAATGTAAATATCTCAGGTGTAAGAATATAACGGCCCATAATAGCAAGATTTGAAGGAGCGGTCCCCGGAGATGGCTTTTCAACAAAATTGTTAACCGCATAAGATTTCCCATTTTGTGATGCTGGTTCAATTATTCCATATCTGTGTGTTTCATTGACAGGAACAGATTGTACCCCAATGACAGACGAGCAGGTTTCTTCGTATATATTAATAAGCTGTTTTAAACACGGTGTTTCACTTTGAACAATATCATCTCCAAGTAGCACTGCAAAAGGCTCATTTCCGACAAAATTTCGGGCACACCATACAGCATGACCAAGTCCCTTTGGTTCTTTCTGTCTAATATAATGAATATCAGCAAGAGTTGAAGAATAACGTACTTTCTCGAGCAAATCTATTTTTCCTTTTCCTTGTAGATTTTGCTCTAGTTCAGGTGCATTATCGAAATGATCTTCAATTGATCTTTTACCTTTTCCTGTAACAATAATTATTTCTTCAATTCCTGATGCCATTGCTTCCTCAACAATATATTGAATTGTCGGCTTATCAACGATCGGTAGCATTTCTTTAGGCTGAGCCTTAGTTGCTGGCAAAAATCTAGTTCCAAATCCTGCTGCTGGGATAATTGCTTTTTTAATTTTCATACAAACTCCCCCATTTTATTAGTATACAATCCCTAAGCTGAATGTCTGGCTCTCAATGTCCAAATTTGGTATAGCATTGCTATAGACGAGTAAATGGTTAAGTATGTCAATACTATCCAGCCAATCTGTAAATAAGGACTAACAGCCATTTGCACACTTTCACTTGTTAAAAATGCCCTTTGATCGATACAAACGTAAATCACTAAAGCTATAAAAAGTATTACAGCAATGACACCTTCCGTTAGTTTGCTTCGGGTATTGCCCCTCTCTGCGTTATACTGTATAGCCCAGCCATCTTTTTTGTTGGCAGATAATTTACCTAACCACACATTGGTGAAGGTAATTAAGTTCACCCATAAATAAATCTCAGGACTAATGAGCAAAGCAGCTAAGACCACATCTATTGGTCTATGCATGGGTGTTTTTAATGCTAGAATGGTGTTAAGAATTGATGCCAACGCAACAGGAGTAAGCCATATCCACGACCAATAAAACTGGTTAGTGGCAATAGCAACTGATAGCAATGATATAAACAATACTCGTACTGTAAGATCTGTAAATGATTTTAATTGAGAGCGCCATATTTTGCCTTTATGTTTTGATTTAACGCCAATATCACTATTTGTAAGTAATTCAACTGTTCCAGATTGCCATTTATTTCGCTGCTGCCTGAACGTGTGATAAGATCTCATCGCGTCAACAAAACAACGAGCTTTAGGGCTTATAAGAGTTTTCCACTTTTTCTGTATTTGCCAAGTTAATAGCATATCTTCTACATCACTTTCATCCTGCCAAGGACCGTCCAACTTATTTTCATCTACAATATCCTGCAATGCCTCAGGCCGAAATAAAGTTGCCTGTCCGCCAAGTACATATGTACTCCCACCATTGTATTGAAGATCTAACAGCCAGCTTGCCATATCCTGTTTTTGCTGATGTGTCCACCAGCGTGCAATTGGGCCACCATACTCACCGCTAGCAATCTTTTCTTCGTAATGTACATCATCTTTTGAAATTAGACTTTTCTTTTTTGGCATTCTCATTGTGTACTTTGCCATTACTCCGCCAATATTTCGCGAGCTCATAAGCCCTTCCCATAATTGCGACAATGCATCAGGAGCAAGCCGGCTATCCGCATCCATACCAAGTATGGCTTTGATGGAATGCTTATAGTATTCCTGGAAAATTGTCAGCTTTTTATCGTACAGGTCTAAAGGGTCACCATATAAGTTTTTCCAGGCAGCGTTTAATGCCCCTACCTTCCGCTGCTTATTATTAACTGTAGATAATACTTTTAAATTCAGCCTAAATTCCTGACCCGCTTCTAATGCGATGGCTTCTGTCTGATCCGTACAATTATCGGCAATTACAATAACATCAAGTTCAACCCCTTTTGGCAGTGATTGATCACCTAAACCAGCCAAACAATCTCGGATCGATTTTTCTTCATTATGTGCTGGAATAAACGCTACAATTCTAGGTTTCATATACGTATTTCTTACTCTTGGATTAGCAGAATAACTAGAATCAAATAATACCCCTGATTCAAAGGGTTCTTCTGTTTCATATGATGCATTAGGGATGCTTAGTACCTTTTCCATTCTTCCTCTCTCCCCCCAGAAATTAAACGGAGTTAAAAGTCTCCTACTAAAAAGTAAAAGTTTATTAACAGACTAGACTACCTTTAAAAATGACTTACCCTCCTTCATTTAAACAGGGAATACATATTTAAATTATTTCTTGTTCTTTTTAAAGAACTATTGTTTTAAGTATATTTCATAATAACGAACATTAAAAATCTCGAAAATGAGCATTTTTTCTTAATAAAGAACGTTTTTATATATTTTCCTCGCTAATTCTTGAATTTTCTTACTATTTTACTTTTTTACACGGTTATAAAATTTATAGAACCTGTATTTCTTGTCATATAACTTCTACCTTTGCTAATCTTTCCTATCTGTTTCTATATTTTTGTGTATATAAAAC
>NZ_BCUY01000159.1 GCF_001591465.1 Cytobacillus firmus NBRC 15306 | reverse complement strand
AAAACATCCGAAAAAAGATTTATTCTTAGGGAATGCAAAAACAGATGTCGAGCTACGATTTAATTCTTCAGGATTGCAATCAACGGCATAGTTTGCATACTCAAAAGTAGGTTCGTCGTTTCCCCATGGATATTTTCTTTGATCTTTACCCTTACAAGCGTATTCCCATTGTGCTTCAGTCGGTAAGGTCTTTCCTGCAAACTCAGCAAAGGCCATTGCCTCCCACCAACTGACTCCTGTTACCGGATGATCATCTTGATTAAAGTGATCGTCATACCAATAATTTGGGTATTTTATATTGTTATCATTGATATAATCCCACCCTTTTGGTGCCCAAAAGACCGGATTTCCATATCCTCCTTCTTCTACGAACACTCGAAATTGTTGGTTTGTTACTGGTGTTTTATCAATAGCAAAATCATTTAAAGTAACCAACTTAACTGGCTGTTCATCTGGTGAATCGTTACTCCCTCGGAGAAACGTCCCACCTGGGATCACTATCATATTTTCTAACTGATTTTTCACTTGATTACTCACCATAGATTCCCCCATTATCTTAGAAGTCCCATACTTCCAGTTAGTTTATTAACCTTTTTCTTGTCTCCACATAAAGCTAATCCTAAATACTCTAGATCATTTGCTGAGAATGTCGCTATTTTTTGGGTATATTCCTCATAATTTTTTGTTGTTTGTGCAGCATTACTAAAGTCAACAACAAGTAAATCGGAAAATTCTTCAGCATATACCTTATCTCTTAAATCCTTAATCTTTAGAGAATCACCCTTCAGAATAGGAATCGGAGTGGTAGTTATCCCTACATGAGAATGACCACTTCCATCTATTACAGTTGGCCCAATAATTCCATCTATTTTCTTTCCTAAAGTAAGGGCTAACACCGCAGCAGTATTTGCAATTAATCCTGTTGGTAAATCCGCATCAATAACCATTACACATTTCATTTCCACGATTATTCCTCCATTTGTTAAGTTTGAATTAATACTATCGTTGATTTCGGCCAAAAACGGACCATAACATTAAAATAGTTCGGGTAGGCGAAATGAATTCGATATTATATTTTTTGACGGCATTTTCAGTCGTTAAACAAAGATCAACATCACCATTCTGCAATTTAACCGCAGCTTCACTTGTTGAATTAACAAGCAGCACTTCATAGTTCATGTCAAAATCAGCTAAGAACCAAGGAAGAAGACTTGAAGGTGCATGATGAGTTGCAATAATCAAAGGACGCCCCGTATCCAATTCTTCACATGGTCTTTTTGCAACTCCATATAAAGGTGTTTCAAAGACAAATGGGAACAAAAATTTGATATCCTTTGACATGTAAAACTTATCTATTCCCTTGTAAGCATTCGCTACAAGAAGAACATTAGATACTCCCGAAACCAAGCTTTCATAAGCTTCTTCATAAGAAGGGAAAAGCGAATATTTTCCATGTTCTGCTTTTAGTGATGATAGCAAATATTCAGCTGATGCTTCACTGCTGGTTCCAGAAGGACCTAGAGTAGCAATTTCAAGTTGATCTAAGAAAAATAAAGAAGAAAAAAGCCTATCATTCCAATTTGATAAACGATGATTTTGCTCTCTTACCTGAGATTTTACGGCCATTTCACACCACCTGTATCGATTTGATTATTTACGTTGTATATTTCCAATATGTGTAACTTCTTTCCCCTTTTATAATTTAGCATGGTAAAATGGTTGGTATAAGGACCAATTATTATAAAATTTTATAGGACCAATTTGAAAACGAAAGCAAGGGTGAAGAGTATGCTGTGGATATCAATTGATCGAACAATGGATATGCCTTTAATTAGACAAGTTTACGAACAAATTCGTATGCGTATATTACATGGGGAACTTTCAGCCGGGGAATGTCTTCCACCTTCCCGTGAATTAGCCTCAAGTCTAGGTATTTCACGAAATGTTGTAGTAGAAGCTTATGACCAATTATTAGCAGAAGGATATATAGAAGGACGGCAAGGGTCAGGAACATATGTTGCTGAAGGAGCATACTTGGATCAACAGGAGAAAAAAGATTTTTTATCTTTTTTTGACATGCATCAATTAAAAGAGGAAACAAACGACATTATTGATTTTCGTTCAGGTCTTCCTGCTTTAGATATGTTTCCAAGGAATACATGGGGACAAATCTCTAAACAAGTTTGTGCAGATACTTCTCATTCCATTTTTGGTTATGGCTATCCTGAAGGGAGAATTGAACTACGTCATATCCTTTCTCGCTACCTTAAAAGAACAAGGGGGGTTCATTGCCATCCAGACCAATTAGTTATTACCTCCGGAGCAACACAAGCTTTATCTCTTATAGCTAATCTATTTCTTTCCCCTGGGGATGAAGTAATGATTGAAGATCCTATTACTCATGAAATTCAAACAATTTTTACTTCTCCAGGCTCAACACTCTATCCTATACCTGTGGATGAACAAGGAATGAGAACAGATTTAATTCCACTAGATAAAAAACCTAGTTTTATTTTTGTCACACCGTCACATCAGTTTCCACTTGGAGGGACTTTGCCTATTCAACGCCGGATTCAACTTATTCAATTTGCTCGAAAAGCTAATTGCTATATTGTAGAAGATGATTATGACAGCGAATTTCGTTATCAAGGTGCTCCCATTAATTCACTTCAAGGGCTTGATCCAGATAGAGTGGTTTACATAGGAACTTTTAGCAAGATATTGTCACCAGCGCTTAGATTAGGTTACTTAATTCTTCCGCCTTCTTTAACAAAACGATGTAAAGATTTAAAATGGTTCACAGATCTTCACACCCCCTCATTAGAACAACTTACTATTGCACGCTTTATAGATGAAAGACATTTGGAGCGCCATATTAGAAAAATGAAAAAAATTTATAAAGCACGACGGGATCAGGTGAAAAAATGTTTAACAGAAGAGTTTGGTAATAAGGTGAAAATTTTAGGGGATTCAACAGGCCTGCATTTGATTGCTGAATTTAAAAACATAGAGTTTACAGATCAAAAAGTAAAAAGCATAATGGAACGACATAAAATTAATATTTATCCAGTCGAACTTCATACCATTAAAAAGGAAATGCATCAAAATAAAATAATTTTAGGTTATGGAAATTTAACAATAGAGGAAATAAAAGAAGGTATCAATAGACTAAAACAAGCTCTAATTTAAAAGTTTATATCCATATGAATGTGGTTATTGGACTTTAATACCGGTCAATAAAATATGTCCATAATGTTCACTTATAAAAGTTTGAAATAAAAAGAAATTTAGATAGAAAGATTGAATCTAATGCGTAAAGTATATTCGAACATCCTATTATAGGATGGCTTTTCTTAGTCTTTAGCATTTATTTATTCTTATGGACTTTTATTGAAGCAAACTCTTTTTTATCGGTATTTGTGTTCTAATTGTAGGATTGCTTTCACTATTTTTCTCGAAAAAAACTGTTAATCAGTCAGGAAATTTCCTTTCCCTTTATGATCAGTAAACAAATAAAAAACGCCCCAATGGCGTTTCAGTTTGTAGACAAAAGGGTGTT
>NZ_BCUY01000158.1 GCF_001591465.1 Cytobacillus firmus NBRC 15306 | reverse complement strand
GTGGAAAATAGAACTTATTATTCCCAAAACTATAAAAAGCAAAAAAGTAATGAACAAAATTAAGATTATTTTTATTGGTGTTAGATTTAGTAAATACCCAAGTGATAATATGATTGGAACGTATGCCATTAGAAAAACTTTTGAATTCCAAGTTAAAGATTCTAAATAAATATAGATATTAGATTTTTGTTCGCTAGTCTTTAGATTTATCATTAACCAGTCTCTATCTACAGCCTGTAGCTGCCATTTAGATGAAGCGATTCCGGAAATTATTGCATTTATAAATATAATGAAAAAAAGTAATGACCATAATAGATAATGATTTTCCCTTAAAGAATACAGAATTTGAAGAGCAAGGGTTGATAAGATTCCTGATGGTTGATCACTTACAGTTAATTTTTCATTTAGGATAGTTGTTTTAAAAAGTAAGTAACTCCCTCCTAGAAGGGTACTAAAGCTTATCAAACTCCATAATACTACCCAAACCCAAATATTTTCTACCTGTTTTATTTTTTTAAAAAAAATGAAATTGTTCATTTGACTTTTCCATCTAATTTTTAATTTCCATTTAATCCAATTAATTAACAAAAAAAGCCCACCTTTTTCTTTGCTTGAAAAGTACTAGATAAAACGTATTTTATGTAGTTATGCTTCTAACCAATTTACTAATAATAACCAACACGGCACCTATAACTAGATAAACCCACCATTCAAAATTAACCTCTGGTCCAAAGTCAGGCATTATCCTAGTTAAGAACATAATAAGTGCAAACGAACCTGCTCCAAAAAAACCGGCCTTCCAGAAGGCTCGTCTTCTTTGCTTTTTATTAACGAAAAGTGTCGAACGAATAAGTTTGAAAATAACGAACACTCCGAAAGCAGTAACAATCATAATTACAGTTAATAGCACAATACTATTACCAAGTGAAATAGTTTCATCTACTTTTGTAAACCTTTGTAAAACAAGGTTTACCATTCCATAAATTAAACTGAACCACCCTAGTAAATTGAACACTAGAGAAAACACATAAGGAATGACATTTCGTTTCTTCTCGTGCGGAAGTCCTGCTATTAGCTCATCTGCGTATTTTCGTGGGTGAGACCCAAATAAGTTAGTCGCTGTCTTTCCGTCTTCCTGTCCTTCTAAAAGATGATCAAGTAAATCCATTAGAAGTTCCTCACTTTCGTGCTCGGCTACTCGTAAATCGGTTCTGATATATAGTGAAAAATCCTCATATAATAATTCATTCTCGGCATTTAATAGCTTACGTTTTTCATTATTTTCATTGATTAATTGTTTTGTGCTTCGCATTGTTTTCACCTCTTTTTAATAAATTGCTAACTGGACTTGCAATCAGCATCCACTCTTTTGCAATCCGTTCAAGCTCCTCTGTTCCATTATCCGTTAAAAAATAGTATTTTCGGTTAGGACCTGAATCAGAAGGCCTCATTTCACTACGAATAAATCCGTTTTTCTGCAATCTCAGTAACACTGGATAAATCGTCCCATCACTTATATCAGGCAGTCCAGCTTTTTGTAGCTTTTGTGATAATTCATATCCATAAATGGCCTGCTCTTCTACGATCGCCATAACACATGCATCTAGAATTCCTTTTAACAATTGACTTCTTATCGTCAAGCTCTTCCCCCCATTACTTTGTAATACAAGATAGCGTTTTATAGCTAATTTGCATTACAAGATAGCTAATTACAATATATATAGATACTTTTTTATTGTCAAACAAAACCTCTATACTTTTTTTAATTTACACATTTAACATGCCAAATGAATTTTCCCTTTTAGCCCAGATAACATGCATTTTCCGTATTTTTTTGATACGACTCTTAAATGTTTTAATCAGTCTAACTGTACATTTTAAACCATAATCTTATATTTTCACACTACGGTTAGAACAACTTGTTTAGTTGTAGCTTTGAAAAAAGTTTGATCAAGAATGTCCCTTGATTCTTTTCTTTTATGGGGAAATTAGGGTCATATGCAAGACAAAATAAATTAGCTACTGCTTTACGAGAAATGGGAAGAATTGAAAAGACCATTTTTATTTTGGATTACATATCTAACGAAGCCCTACGTCGTCGCATTCAACGAGGATTAAATAAAGGTGAAGCGATGAACGCTCTTGCAAGAGCTTTATTCTTTAGGAAACGAGGCGAATTACGGAAAAGAGGATTGCAAGATCAGCTTCAATGCGCCAGTGCATTAAACATTTTAATTAACGCCATTAGCATATGGAACACTGTATATCTTACTGAAGCCGCAAAATTTCTGAAAGAAAAAGGAGCTTTACGAGAAGAAGACTTTCTAAAACATATTTCCCCATTGGGATGGGAACATATTAATTTTCTTGGGGAATACACGTTTGATATGAACAAAGTAGCAAGTTTAAATTCACTCCGTCCCCTTATCCGATAAAATAAAGGCCGATGATTCCTTAGCGTAGGAAAAATCGACTTTATTCATGTCGAATTTTGCTTAGCGTATGTTTTCCGCGTTTTGTTGGTAGGACCCCATGTTGGAGAAAGGGCTGTTTCTCTTTTGTCATCATCTTGACCAAGTGATAACGTGAACGGGTCAGCTGTTGGAGTGCGACATACTGGCTCTCCTTGACAATGGACATCTGGTTACGACCGAATCGGACGTAATCGGCAATCACGAATGCATCAATTTCATCCGTCTTATTCATATCCGAATAGCTTTTCTTGAAGTTGGCAATCTGTTTCGGATTAATGACGAACACTTGAGTGTCAAAGACCTTAAGGTCTTCATCATAATGAAGGAACATAGAAGGATGGAAGCTATAGACCGAAGTGGACTCCAAGCCTATCTTGACGCTTTCAACCTTACGTCCTTTCGCAAGGCTGAGGATTCGTTCCTTTAAATCTGTGGCTCCTGGAAGGTCATTTGATACCGTGAAGGTATCCACTTTTGATCCTTCCTGATCAAGGATACAGCCTTTCATGTCAAACGAACTTACGTCTAGACCAACAAATAATCGCATGGGGGTTACCCTCCTTTCATTGTGGAATCATCGGGTATTTCCTTGGACGCCTCGAGATATCTCTAGTGTGGACGCCGATCATCAACCTCGTGTATCAGAACTGCATCTGTATCGAAAGCCGCCTCAGGGCTGCTTGTCACCTGAGTTCGAGAGGCAGTGCGCTCAGCCTGCGAGTATGAAGTGCCGCACGTACACTGAGAAACAGTCTTTAGATGTAGTCAAGCTACAGGGGCAGGAAGAATTGTCCCAAATGATCCTAAGACCATTATCTAGAAATATCTCGAGACGACCAAACAGACCACCTTATGATTGATAGAAAAGATAAAAAAGAGAATGATATTTAAGGAGTTAAACATAATATACGAGGGGCAGGTTAGTTAAAAAACAGGGAGGATTTCCCATATATATCATAGAAACTATTCAAGTCCTATTTTATTGAGTTGAAGGGGGATTAGTATGTGGGAGAAAAATTTCGTACAGACATCTAGAGGAGAATTTGAATACTTTACTCAAGGAAGTGGAGAAGCTCTTTGTATTACCCATTTATATACTGAGTTTAATGAATTAGGTAACTATTT
>NZ_BCUY01000157.1 GCF_001591465.1 Cytobacillus firmus NBRC 15306 | reverse complement strand
GATCTTTAATAGAAAAATAATCGTCAAAAGAATTATATGTAGCCCAAATAGGGTGGTCATCAGGGATAGGGGTTTCTTTCCTTAATTTGTATGGCGTCCATTCAGAAGTCCAGGCACTCTCAACTTTCATTTCTTTTGGTACTAACTTGATTAGTGGGAAAATGTCAAAATCAACCCGACAGATGGCAAGGATACAGGGATGGGGAGCGCATTCTGCTAATCGCCACATAGCACTCTGTTTGGATAAGTTGTATTTATTTTCAAGTTCAAATAGTAAATGTATAGAAAAACCATGTTCATTAATTAATGTCTTAACATTTTCTTTTGGAGCTGCGAATTCAATTGCTCCAATATCACAAAGTCTTTCTTCCACCTTCCTGAATTCATCGTCATCTTCATATAAATCGTTTAAATCAGAAAAGAACTCATCATCATTGCGAAGTAGGTAATGACAAATTTCATGATATAAGGTGAAACGCTTTCTTTGGTCAAGCTTTACATTGTCGTTAATTAAAATGACTCTTCTTTCTTCATCAAAAACTCCATCAACTTGTAGAAGTTTTCCATTGTGAATAGTTAAACCCAATCTTTTTGCTGCGTCTTCAGGTGTTGTGACCCCTATTAAGTTAAAATCTATGATTGTATTCTGCACCAGTTGTTCCATACGTTTTCTCAAATTTTGAGGAATTTCCATTTATTCATCTCCTGGCAACATTCTTTTTAAATACAAATAGATCTCCTTCCATTCCAATGCTGTTTGAGGCTGTTTACCTCGTAATGAAATTCTGTTAAGAGAATAAAGATCCTCATCCGTAATGTTTTTTCCGATATCCGGATCTTTTTTTAGTGCAAGCAAGCTTTCAGGAATCAATTCTTCTTCGTTATTGACTCCATAACCTTCAATCCCTTCTGTTAAAGAGGAAACAGAAATGTTATAAAGGCTTGCTAGTTTGTTAAGCGTTTTCACCGAAGGATTTGTTCTTCCTCTTTCAAGATCCGATAAATAGGACACAGATAACCCAGTGGCTTCTTTTAATTGGGCAAGTGTAAATCCTGCTGATTTTCTAAGTGATTTTAAACGTTCTCCAAATTTCATAAGTTATTCCTCCTACGTTAAAAGTGTAACATATTTTATTTTTTACGTTCAATACGTAAAAAATGTATTGACTTATATTTTTCTATGTCTTATATTTATTTTAGAATCAAAATTACGTTATAAGCGTAATTTTTGAAATGGGTTGATCGTGGAAACGTAAAAAAGATTAATATTGCTGCTCGTCGGACAAGTCATTTGATTACAAATTTATAGGGGGAAGGTTAAATGAAAATTCAATTACAAGATTTATCCGTATCAATTACTGGAACGTCTCGTTATAACGGAGGCAAATACGATATCGCACGAGTTGAAACACTACTTGTTACAACTGAACCGCTTCCAACTGAATGGTCATGGTATGTTCCAGCCGGGGTTTCCGTACCACCAGAAGTATTAGCAATGTTTGATGCAACAGGTATTACAATGTTACCGACACTAGCAGAAAATGTATTAAAAGGTACAGAAGATGTTCAACAACAAGCTGAAGCAGGAAATCTTGAAGAAGTGAAAATGGACGCAGCTAAGTTATTATTGCGGACAGTGTTAAAGAAATCAACACTCACTCCAATTCCAGATGCACCGAACACGTATCATTTATCTTATGAACACAAACTGTACCCGGTAAAAGACAATCCAAAAGCATTTGATTACAAAATCACACTTCCGTTCGATGGATTGGAGTTAAACACAAGTGGTGGACGCGTTCAAGTGACGGTTTTAACGCCAATTGGAGCGCAAATCGATCCAAATGAAACCAAAGGAATTGATGAACAAAAACGAGAAATTGCTGAACAAGTAGCACATCTTCAAAACAGCAACCGATTTGCGGTAAACTTTGGCTATCAAATTGATCCGGATTTCACCATCCGTTATATCTATCAATAAGGAGTGATATACATTGGCTAAGAATGGAACACCTGGAAACGGTCGTGTTGGGGCAATAAAGGAAAGATCACAATTTAAAGGTCCAAGCGGGAACTGGATTAAAAGAGATGCGGGAACCGGGAGATTCATGGACCAGAAAACAAGCAGTCCAAAACCTTTTAAAGGCGTAAGAAAAGAAAAGTAGGGCTTTTAAAAAGCCCTACTCTTGAATGTTAGTTTTTCGCTGGAACTAACAACTCATTAAAATAAACTGAGATTTATTATATCAAACAAACCGGTTAGAAACAATAAAGTTTCGATAAACCATTGGGAGCTATTTAGCTCCCTTTTGGTTTTTAAAAATGTATAAAATTAAGAAAGTAGTGGCATAACCTAATAATTTTATAATTTCACTTAGCTCATCAGCTGCATGTTTTTTGAATGAATTTCATCATACATCAAGGATCTAAGTATTTTATAGCAGTGTAATTTAACATCAACAACTCACCATTTATCTTTTACTGCACAAACGCTGGACAAACTTTTATGTAGTATAAGTCCTGCTGATATGGAAAAGTCATTTTTCACCCTGGTTCTGGTGAGATTTTATTAGGAAAAAGCATTGGAATCTACGCTTGGGATGGGAGACATCATCTTGCACATATTACTTCTCTGTGTAACCGTAAGGGGTGGTAAGATGGCTTTGTGAACAATTACACTTAAAGTAACGATGCAGGAGTGCGGCCTAGCCTAGGTCTTATCATATAGCAGGTGGGATTCCCGCCGAGTAAGAACTAGCCATTCGCTCGTAGCGAGTATTAGAGGGCTAATGGTAGCTTTAGCCTTTAAGCGTAGACAGTTAGGTGAAAGCCAAATGGTTGAAGGGATTTGAACTCCATAACCGTCAGTAAAGCGGGAGGGCTGATGCCTTACCTGGGTGCAGAAAACAACATTTTATCCTTCGTCAAAGGCAAGAAGGGTAAACCCTCCCTGGAGTCAAAGACCTTGGCATGCTACACACTGATATGATACGGCAACTCAGGAGACCCTATCGGTCTTATCTTTTGAAGAGTATTGTCTACAAACGATAACAAGCAAGGAAACCAAATGCCGATTGTAGGAAGTCGGATAGCAGCGTAGTACCAATGAAGTTGGGTAATGCCGATGGAGGAAAGGCTTGCTACCAGTTGGATCAGCGGTAAAGCGAGGCGTCGAGAATTAAAACACAGAATAGAAGGGAAAGCGGTTGACTCGGGCTGTCGTCTATCGCTATAATCATAAACTTTGCCCTTTGTGGTTTACAAAATCACACATCGTGATATACTTTTAGTAGGAGTTGTTGCAAAAGAGTGATTTAGCCAACGAGCCTAAAAGCTGACGTCCATCAGCGACACTGGAGCGAGCTAACTGGATCATTTACGTTTTCGTATGTGTCGGAATCACATGCGAACCAGCAGAACGTCATGGCTTGAATTAGAAGTTCTGTGAACCCTAATGCAAGTCCACGCGAAGCGAAAGAAAAAGCCCACGCAGTCGTCCAACTGCGTGGGCTTTTCTTTTTGTGCTATATTCCTGAATCACCGGTCGAATCCACCGTTTCATGTTCCTGTCCTGCATGTCCATACGAAAAGCGGCTCCGGGGTGTCCAGGCCCGGTAAAGATGCTGCATAAAATCGATGAATGTCCATATGATAAGGTCAAGCGGTTGTTACGGTGTTACATGGGTG
>NZ_BCUY01000156.1 GCF_001591465.1 Cytobacillus firmus NBRC 15306 | reverse complement strand
ATTTAGATATGGCAGGGAATTTAGCAGAATGGTGTTTAGATAACGCTTCTCTTAATTACAAATGGGATGAAACAGGAATGAATCCATTATATCTTTCATCACAAGAAGATTATCACATTGTTAGAGGTGGATGCGGATTACATAATGAAGATTTTATGAGATGTACAGCAAGAGACAACTATCCTGTTTCAGTTAGAGATAATTTAATTGGTTTTCGTTGTGTTATCAATACTATTTAAGGAGAGAGAAATGTGAATTACCCAATGCTTAAGACTCCAAATTTAGACCGAAAGCCATCTTCGCTTCGGTATTATCAAGAAGGTCCACCTAAATCTATTGATTTAGATACTTGGCATCTATCTGTTACTGGATTGGTAGAAAAAGAATTAACTTTTACCTATCAAGATTTATTAGAAATGCAACAAGTAGAGGAAAGTAGAAGAATGGTTTGTGTCTGTAATTGGAGTATTCGCCGTCCATGGAAGGGAATTTTGTTATCCAGCGTTATAGAAATGGCTGGAGTAACTAATCCTGAAAAATACTATTTAAAGCAAACTAGTATAGGAACTAAGGAAAAAGGTGTATATGAATCAACTATTCCTTTAGGTGATGCTCTTTCCAGACGAGCATTGATTGTTCATACGGTTGATGGGGAACCTTTACCAATGGAACAAGGATATCCATTAAGATTATTCGATTTTGGGCTGTACGGATACAAAAATGTAAAAGGTTTAGCAAAATTGGAAGTAACAGAAGAATATCAAATTGGGGAATGGGAACGACGTGCGGGATACGATATCAATGGTATAGTTAGGCCTAAAAAATACTGGATTGCAGATTTGAAAAAATGGGGTTTTATAGAAAAACCAGGTGAAGTCACGGAATTTTAGTTTAATTGATGAAAAGGGGTATTTTTATGAGCCTAAAAAGAGATTTAGGGTGGAAAGAAGCTACTTCTCTAGGAACTGGAGCTATGGTAGGTGCTGGTATTTTTATTCTAAGTGGTGTAGCAACTGGAAAAGCAGGCCCAGCTGTGATGCTTGCTTTTGTCATTGCAGCAATCTTAGAGATTTTACTTGGATTATGTTATGCAGAACTAGCATCAAGATACCCTAGGGCAGGTGGTGCCTATGAATATGTTAGTCAAACAATGGGATCATTTGTTGGAACTCTAATTGGATGGTCATACTGGGGGGCATGGCTTGCAGCAAGTAGTTTCGTTTCCCAAGGATTTGGGAATTATCTTCATTCTTTAACGGGTGCCCCTCCGTTACTGAGTGCGATCATTCTTCTTCTTGTTTTAGGATTTCTAAATATGCTTGGAATAAAGTTTAGTGGTGTCGTTCAAGTGGGAATTGTAGTTGTTGAAATTATCGTACTTATTTTATTTTTTGCTCTAGGTTTTGGTCATGTGAATTATTCATTATATACACCGTTTGCCCCTAATGGCTATGAAGGAATACTTGCTGCCGCATTGGTTGGTTTTCTTTCCATGGTTGGCTGGGATGTAATTGTGGATGCTGGAGAGGAAATGAAAAATCCGAGTAAAACCATTCCAAAAGCCATTTTATCATCCATTATCATTGTACTTGTTCTGTACTCGGGACTATTATTTGTTTCAACAGGAGTTGTTCCTTGGCAGGAACTTGGTTTATCAAAAGTACCAGTCGCTTTAGCTAGCCAACAATTTTTAGGGGATTTTGGACCGACCTTAGTCAGTATAGTGATTGTTATAGCTTTACCAGCAACAGCCAATGCTTTTATCATATCGATTTCGAGAACTGCCTTTGCGATGGGTCGTAATGGATTATTACCGAAAAAATTTGGATTTATCCATCCTCGATTTCAGACTCCAGTTTTGGCAATATTGTTAGGGGTTAGCATACAAATTATGTTTACCCTTGTAAGTTCAATCAATATTGCCGTTAATGCAACTGGCTTTTTGTATCTCCTTACGTTTATTTTTACGATGATTGCCTTTTTTATTTCGAGGAGAAAAGTATCTGTTGAAGAAAGAGCAAATCAGTTTTCAGTCCCTATGTATCCTTTTTTACCAGCCCTTGCCTTAATTATTAGCATTTGTTTACTCGTTCCAGTTGGAGGGTCCGGTTTCTTTTCAGGATTGATATGGTTGTCAATCGGATTTGCTATCTATTTAATTCGTACTAAGTCAATTAAAGAAACTGATAGGATAAGAATAAAAGAGAATGAGGCTAAATTCTCTTCTGCGAAATGATATTGGATAAAACATTATTATAATTCTATAGGAGGTGTTTAATATGAAACCTAAAAAACAACTTTCGACAATAACACCCTATCATCCAGGAAAAACAATTGAAGAAGTTAAACGTACTTATGGTCTTAATCATGTAGTGAAACTTGCTTCCAATGAAAATCCATATGGTTGTTCTCATTACGTTCAAAAGTCAATTATGTCTGAGCTCAACAAACTATCCTTTTATCCAGACAGTCGGGCAGATAGATTAAGAGAAAAACTTGCTGATTCTATTGGAGTGAATGAAGATCAGTTTATATTTGGAAATGGAACTGATGAATTGATTCGGATGATATGTAGAGCTTACTTAGGATCGGATACAAACACAGTGATGTCAGATTTGACTTTTTCTCAATATAAACGAAATGCGATTATAGAGGGGGCAGAGGTCCGAGAGGTTCCCCATGTAAATGGTCGTCACAATATTATGGGAATGATCGATGCGACTGATAAAAAGACAACGGTCGTTTGGATTTGTAATCCTAATAATCCTACAGGTGAGTATGTTCGTAAAAATGAGCTCATAACACTTTTAGATGAGCTCAACAAAGACATCCTTGTAGTCTGTGATGAAGCGTATTACGAATACGTAGATGCAGACGATTTCCCGGATACAGTATCTTTAATGAATAAGTATCCTAATTTAATGATTTTGCGAACTTTTTCGAAAGCTTATGGTCTAGCAGCACTTCGTATTGGTTATGGTATTTGTAAAACGGAAGTAATTAATGTTTTAGAAACAGTGAGGGAAACATTTAATACTTCTCGTTTAGCCCAAGTGGCTGCTGTCGCAGCTTTTGAAGATCAATCCTTTATTAAAGAGTGTCACGAGAAAAATCGAAGGGAACTGCAACAATTCTATTCATTTTGTTGGAGATTTGGACTCTCTTATTTTCCAACCCAGACTAATTTTATATTTATTGATATGAAAAGAGACACAGATAGTTTAGCAAATCGTTTATTATCTAAAGGATTTATTATTCGTCCAGGTAGTGAGTTTGCATGCCCAACTAGTGTAAGAATTACGATAGGTAGCTCAGCACAAAACGATGATCTAATTGCACATTTGTCACAATTACTTCAGATGTCGGAAATGATTGAAAAATAGAGTTTTATATTGCGGCAGGAGGATAGAAGTATGCAAACAAACACGGATAAACATAAGATTAAAAAGGCAAAGTTCTCTGCAGAAATACGTTCAAGAACTAAGGAGCTACATAAGAGGAATAATTGGTATAATTTCTTTTCTATTGGCTATGATTGGGCTATTATTACATGTGCAATTGTCTTTGCTAAAACATTTCCTGACTGGTGGACCTATATCATTAGCATAGCTATTATAGGGAGTAGAATGAGAGCTTTCGACAACTTAATGCATGAAGCAAGCCATTTGTTGTTATTTAAAAATCGTATTTTGAATAAAT
>NZ_BCUY01000155.1 GCF_001591465.1 Cytobacillus firmus NBRC 15306 | reverse complement strand
AATCCTTACTATTTAAACGCCTATGGCGTTTTTTTGTTCCTTAACACAATCTTAATAATTGAATGACAAAATTAAAATATTAAATTTCTGGGAGGAAGTCCGATGTTTGAATATGAGATAAAAAATGGTGTGACTAATTTAAATACAAAATACGGAGTATTAGTTGTTTCGCCTGACCATTCAAAAGGATTTAAGCCAATCGAACTGTTAGTATCGTCTATCGTTGGTTGCAGTGGTCAGATCTTAAGTAATGTGTTAGTAAAAAAACGGATTAAAATAAGTGCTATTCGAATTAAAACTAATGTTGAAAGAAATGAGAAAGAAGCGAATAAAGTGACCAGAATTGATCTTCAATTCATTTTTGAAGGTAAGAATATTCCTGAAGAACAAATAAGAAAGTCCCTTGATGTTACATTTAAAAATTGTGGAATGATACAGACCCTTAAAGACGCTGTTCAGATTAATGCATCGTTTGAAATCTGTCCCGTTATTTAATTTTATTGCTATATTCTATATACCCTATATGGTATAATAAACTATGTAATCTGGATGTTTTTAATGGATTAAGGGGGAACCTTATGGAAGTTATTCAAATTGGCTCTATAGCTATTTTACTTAAATGGGTATTACTCGGACTAGCTATATTACTTGGTTTATTATATATGAAGTTTCGGCTTATGTATTTACAGAAACATGAAATACAAAATAAAGAAGTTTTTGATTTAATATTCAATAGCTTATTCTTAGGGTTTTTAATTTGGAAAGGCAGTATGTTAATACTAGAGCCATCTTTAATTATAAAAAGTCCATTCTCTTTGTTGTATTTTACAGGTGGCACTACGGGGCTACTTTTTGCAATAACCGGATCAGTTCTTATCTTTATCTACAAAGCACAGAAAATGAATATTCCTAATTTGTTCATTTACCAGACGGTATTTATTTTTACTTTTGTAGTATTAAGTTCGTATCATATTTTAGCGCTTCTTTTTCTTGATGAACACAAAATGAGTCACCTTACTCTAGGCTTGTTTACTTTAGTGACGGTAAGTATCTCCTTTTTTAAAAAAAATATGTTATCCCAGCAAGCTATATTCACGTACTTAATATTATTTTCTTTTTTAAGTCTTATCCAATCTTTTGTCATTGGGAATATGGACAATAAATTATTTTATTTATTCTCAATTGAACAGTGGTTTTTAATTGTTATTATTATTGTTTCCCTTTTTTACTGGGATAAAAAATCAACTTCTTAACTAATTCTTAACATTGATTTGAAAGAATACAACAGAAAGGGGAGATTTAATTGGAAAATCTATCGATTTACTTTGCACTTTCCGCGGGTTTACTTTCATTTTTTTCACCATGTGTATTTCCACTAATTCCTGCTTATGTCGCTCATCTATCTGACGGTACCGTTTCATCGGGAAAAGTGAATACAAATAAAAGGGTTTTACTCCTGCGATCTATTAGTTTTATCCTTGGATTCAGTATAGTTTTTGTGTTATTAGGTGCTTCTGCGAGCTTTGTTGGACAATTATTTTTAGAGAATAAAAAGTTGATTCAAATGTTTGGCGGCATTTTAATCATTATTTTTGGAATACAAATACTTGGCATATTTAAAATTAAATTTTTAATGTCTGAAAAACGGTTTATTCATAATTCCTCCTCTAAGGCGAATTCCATTCGTTCTTTTATTCTTGGGTTAGCTTTTGGTTCTGGATGGACGCCTTGTGTGGGGCTTGCATTATCGTCTATTTTATTACTTGCAAGTTCAACGGAAACCGTATTTTCAGGAATGTTATTATTATGGATTTACTCTCTTGGGCTAGGTATTCCATTCCTTTTGTTATCCATAATCGTTACCTACTCATTAAATGTTGTCAAAAAGATAAATAAAATATTGCCTAAACTATCTTTGATCAATGGGTGGGTCCTTATTTTAATGGGGATTTTACTTTTTACCGGTCAAATGCAAAAAATTAGTTCCTATTTATCTACTTTTACGTTTTAAGGAGTGAAAAAAATGTACAAAAAAATACTGGTAATCATAGGATTAGTTGGAATGATTGCATGGGGTGTCTACGATTATAGCCTATCCGCAAACGAGACAAAAAAAACGAATCAGGTAAGTCCACCAGATAGTCAGAAAAACATAGAAACTGGGGTCGATGAAGGGAAAAAAGCGCCTGATTTTCAATTACAGACCTTAGACGGAAAAGAAATAAAACTATCTGATATGGCTGGTAAGAAAGTAATATTAAATTTTTGGGCTACTTGGTGTCCACCTTGCAAAGCAGAAATGCCTCACATGCAAGAATTTTATGTGGATCAAAAAGGAAACAAAGTGGAGATATTAGCCGTTAATTTAACGACAGCAGAGAAAGATTCAAATAATATTGGAAAATTCGTTAATGATTACGGTTTGACTTTTCCTATATTATTAGACAGCAATGGTGAAATAGGGGAAACTTATCAAGCCTTTTCAATTCCTACAAGTTATATCATCGATACAAAAGGTATCATCCGTAAGAAAATCGTAGGTCCCATGGATAAGGAAATGATGTCTGAATTAATTAACAGTATTGAATAAAAGCGGTGTTAATATGAATAATCGAGGAAAATCCATCCTTTTAGTTGATGATGATATAGAAATTCTTAGTCATATTAAGCGAGAACTTGAGGAGGCAGGATTTCAAGTTTTAATAGCCACAAATGGTAAACAAGCCAAGGACATCTTTTTAACATATGATCCATGTTTTGTCATTATAGAAGCTGTATTACATGGCATAAGTGGTTTTGAATTATGCAGCTGGATTCGTACCAAACAGAAAAGCGAGATACCCATTATTTTTGTTTCAAAATTAACCAACGATAAGGATCGGATAAAGGGATTAATGATTGGAGGCGATGATTACCTAACTAAGCCTTTTAATTCAACTGAATTAATAGTGAGGGTCGAAACGGTGTTAAGAAGAACTGCTCATCGTTGTAACAAAATAACCTATAGAGGTATTACTCTCAAGCCATTAAAAGGTGAAGTGAAATATCAAGGGACTCCTATTTCGTTAACACTTCACGAGTTTAGGCTATTATATTTTCTTATGCGTCATCCAAATCAAACATTATCTAGACTACAGATATTAGACGAATTATATCCAAACGATAATAAATTAGTTTCAGAAAGAACTGTTGATGTCCACATACTAAAATTAAGAGAAAAATTTAAAAATTATTTGGATGGCACGGAATTTATTGAAACAGTTAGAGGAATTGGATACAGGTTCGTAGCGTTTTAACATAGATATTTGATATCAAGAGTGATTGTTTTTTTTTATTAATGATGCGTCCGGGGAATACTAATTACAAGGGTTATCAACAAATGAATAAAAGTGTTTTAACAAATCTATTTCTGAATGATTAAAATTAGGGGAAAAAACAATGGAAGAAATTCAGGAACATACAATTGATTCAAAATATATTCAACAACATTTAGCAAATGAACGCACCTACTTAGCTTGGATACGGACAAGCATTACAATTATTGGAGTCGGATTTTTAATAACAAACCTTCATTTTGCTACTCTTACAGCTAATATTGAAATGGGAGATTTTTTAGCAAGAATTATTGGACTAACTTCGATTATTGTTGGCATTTTAACACTTTTGATGGCAACATTTAGCTATTTTAAAAAAGGAAAAGACATTAATCATCAAACTTTTACATTTCCAAAACTTTTAATAATCTTTTTATCCTTCCTCATACTTCTTATTTTTCTAGTATTCGGAGGTTATTATTTATTTGCATGGGCATTGATTTAATAAATCCAATTGATACTAATTTAGCACTTGTCCA
>NZ_BCUY01000154.1 GCF_001591465.1 Cytobacillus firmus NBRC 15306 | reverse complement strand
AATGAAAACTGCGGTATGCTGATTCCGATCAGGATCAGTACTATCCCGAAAGCCTGTGCTTCTGATATTCTTTCCCCAAGAATCAGCATAGCGGCAGCAACAGCGGCCGGAAGTTCGGCAGAACCTACAATCGTGGCAAGACCTGAATCTAAGTGGGGTGAACCGATTGCAAAGAAGACAATAGGGAAAATAGCGCCGAACAATGCCATCAGCAGTCCGAATTTCCATAGGCCACCAAGCTGAATGCCGCCGCTTATTAAGACGGGGCCTGAAACAGCTGCAACCAGAAGAAGTCCGCCAAATGTGATGAAGATGCTCCTCTGGATGGTTGGAATTCCTTTGCCTGCCTTGCCGCTTGCAAAAATGAACACGGCAAATGTAACCGCAGATAATAAGCCGTAAATCAGGCCATCTGTTTGAATAGAATGTGACCCGGAATTAATCAGGTTGCTTGCAAATACCGTTCCTATAATAAGCAAGATCGAAGAAGTGACTTTTGCTCTGCTGGGCATCTTTCTTTCATATAGTGCTTCAAAAAGAATTCCAATCCAGGTGAACTGGAATAAAAGAACAACAGCGATGGAGGCCGGGTTCCGGTCAAGGCTCATTCCATACAGAATGCCCGTTAAGCTTAAAGAGGCGCCGGTCAATAGCAAAGCTGCCGCTTGTTTAAGGGTGATTTTCGTTCTTTTGATAAATGGGAAAGAAAGCAATAACAAAAGGAGCCCAATTAAATATTGGCTTCCGGTCAGTTCGGGAACAGTGTGGCCGGCATGAAGACCTAGTTTAACAATGGATGCCAGAATGCCGTAACTGCATGCGCCCAGAAAAATAAAGAATGAATATTTTAAGTTTGCCATTATGGAGACTCCTTTCCGAAAATAGAAATGAAGCAATCAGGTCAATCATAACACCTTAGAGTGTCCAAAGGGCAAAAATTTTTTCGGCACAAAAATAAGAGCCAGTGATCATTCTCACTGACTCTCTTGCCAAAATCGATTATTCTCCTAAGTAGGCTTGCAGCATCCAAATATGCGTATCCAATTTTTCCATTAACCCGATGGCGAAGTCGGCTGTCACTTGATCTTCCTGTTCTTCGGCAAGCTGGGCTAAAGAGATTAATTGTTCCTTAATATGTTTATAATCCGAAGCAAGAGCGGCAACCATGTCTTCTGCTTTCTTTTCCCCATTAGATTCTTCAAGAGTCGTAATGCTTAGGAATTCCTTTAAGCTTGCTGCCGGTGAGCCGCCGATTGCAAGCAGGCGTTCCGCTGCCTCATCTACTACTTCCGCTGCTTCATTATATAATTCTTCGAACTTTTCATGAAGAGTAAAGAAGAGCGGGCCTTTTACAAACCAGTGGTAGCGGTGCAATTTCGTATAAAGGACACTCCAGTTAGCAATTTGTACGTTTAATGCCTCATGTAATTTTTCCATCGTAATTCCCCCTAAGTAATTTATATATTTATTATAACAGATATTAAATTATAATCAATACTTATTTATAATTATTATAAATAAATAAAATAGAAATCCTCAGTATAACTGTGGCCACTTATGGTAAAGTGATATAGTACCGATTAATAGCGGAGACAGTTAGTGAGGAATATAAATGGAATATGTTTTATTTATTACTCTCGGGGCGCTTATTAGTGTGCTTTCGGGTTTTTTTGGGGTAGGCGGGGGATTCATTCTTACTCCAACGCTTATGCTTTTTGGTTTTTCTCCAGTAGAAGCAATCACCACGAGTTTGCTGTTTTCGATCGGAACGTCCCTTTCAGGCATCTCAGCTCATATCAGGCTGAAGAATATAAAAATAAAGCAGGGCCTGATACTTGGATTAAGCGGAATGGCTGCTACTCAGGCAGCCTATCCATTTGTTCTGTTTCTTGAGAATAAAGGATGGGACACGTGGGCAGTGCCTGTATTTTATATCATATTGCTGTCTTATTTTGCTTTGAGCATGTTAAAAAGAAGGGAAAAATCAGCCAATGCCGTTTACCCTTCTGAACATTCGCCTTCCATTTTGACGATGGTGCTGATTGGATTTTTTGCAGGATTTGTTTCTACATCGTTAGGGGTGGGCGGCGGTTTTATTATGGTGCCTTTATCGGTCGCTTATTTAGGGATGATGCCGAAAAAAGCAGTAGGGACCAGCTTGTTTGCTATCATGTTAATCGTATCCGCAGGCTTCCTGTCATACGCCTCCACTGTCAGCATTGATTATTGGATTGGCCTTTCACTCGTAGGAGGAGGCCTCATTGGCTCACAGTTTGGGGCGAAGCTTACCTCCTATTTTGAAAATGAAGATATCACCTATATGCTTGGGGCCTTATATATGGCTACGGTGGCAAGTGTTATTCTGAAATTAATGCATTTGAATTATACTGGTTTAGTACTGATGGCCATTTTTGTCGGCGGATTTCTAGTAAGAAGTCTTGTGAAAATGCAGAAAGCAAAAGCCCGAATAAAGGCAAAAAGGGAGAGGCCATAATGGCTTCTCCTTTTACATTTGGCGGGGCACCTTCATGCCGAGTGTCTGCATGCCATCTGTAAGAACAATGGTGACTGCTTTGACGAGGGCAAGTCTTGCCTGGATGCCGGCATCCTTCTCCAGTATTCTTACCTGCCCGTAATATTTATTGAAGGCCTGGGCCACATCAATCAGAAATTTAGCGAGAACAGAAGGGGAAAGCTGCCTATAAGATTGTCTGATTTTCTCAGGATATTGATAGAGCAGCTTAATAATTTCCCAGCTGTAAGGATCGGATAGCCCATTTGCAGCAGATGGTATATCGTCTCCCTTGCGGAGCAGGGAATAGGTCCGGGCATTGGTATATTGCAGATAGGGACCGGTTTCTCCTTCAAATGTCAGCATATCTTCAAGGGAAAATTCAATATTGTTCATGAGGTCATTTTTCAGGTCATGGAACAAAATGGCTAGGATGCCGACTGCTTCAGCGACTTCATCTTTATTTTCCAGACCGGGATTTTTAACCTCGATGCTGTTCTTTGCGAGAAGAACAGCTTCATCCAGAACCTCCTCCAGAAGGATGACCCTGCCTTTTCTGGTAGACATCTTTTTTCCATCTTTCAAATAATTACTGTTATTATACGCACCAGGAATTATTTTGCAACATAATTTGAGTCGGTTGAAAACATATAGGTTCTGTGATGATAGCGAATGCTGAATATCAGTCCCATCGCCATCATGTTTCCCATAAGTGAGCTTCCGCCGTAGCTGATAAAAGGCAGCGGAATGCCGGTGATTGGCAGGACCTGAATAGTCATACCGATATTTTGAAATACATGGAAGGTGATCATACTGATGACCCCGACGCAAATATAGGTATTAAAAGGGTCGGTCGTTTCAAGCCCGGTTTTCGTTAAGTGATAGATAAGCAGAAAGAAAAGGCTGATGACCACACTGGCGCCGAAGAAGCCATATTCCTCGCCAATGACGCTAAAGATAAAATCAGTGTGGGCATCTGGCACATATACCTGCCTGTCGGTAAAGCCTTTACCTGAAATTAATCCCGAGCCGATAGCGAGCATGGAATTATACAGCTGCATTCCGGCCCCTTGCTTATGATTGACCGGATCAAGCCAGGAATAAATTCTGCTGAACTGATAGGGGTCGATCCCAAGGTATTTCTCTAAAATCTCCGGTGCTATGATCACCAGGTATAGAACCGTTCCTGCGAAAGCCCCGAGGATTCCATAAATCGGAACAAGGATTTTCCAGGTGATTCCGGATACCAGGATGATTCCTGTTAATATTGCGATGATGACAAGGGCAGTACCCAGGTCTTCGATAATAATCAATCCTAATGGAGGCGATGTGGCTGCCCCTAGTTTGATTAGGAGAAAAAAGTCCGTGCCGGCGGTCTTAGCCTGATACTTCAGATGGTGGTCAGCGATGATTTTGCTGAGGGTGATAATAAGGAACACCTTTACGAATTCTGAAGGCTGCACTGAACCGAGTCCGGGAATGATATACCACAATGTAGCCCCTTTGCGCTCTGGTGCGATGCTTTCCGGCGCAATGAATAGTCCGATAAGCAATAGAATCCCTAAACCGTACAGCAGCCATGTGAGTCTCCGGATTTGCTCGCTGTCAAAATACATGACAATCCCAACAATGACGGCTCCAACAATATAATTTTTAATTTGTGAGATGACAAAATTCCCTTCATATTGATTGGAGGATTGTCCGCTGTAAATCGCAATGCAGCTGATGAGAAAAAACAGCAGCAGAAGAAAACATAATGTCCAATCGAATCGGTCTGAGAATCTATTATTCTGGTTCATAATATACACCTGGTTTCTTTACCTTTTTACATTTTTATCGCAGTCTAACGGGCAGTAAGACCCCCATTCAAGACTCAGAGG
>NZ_BCUY01000153.1 GCF_001591465.1 Cytobacillus firmus NBRC 15306 | reverse complement strand
CATAGGAGAGAGCCGTATCTGTATGGTATACTAGGTTAATAGAATTGCATGTTTAAAGAGGCTGCAAAAGATTTGTCTGTTTCTGAATGCCCTTTTTAAACAACCTCGTGAAGGGAGCGTCGGCGCGCGTATGTCAAAAGGAATTGTTTATTACGAAGTAGGAGAACAAATCGAGCTTTTTCTGCTCATCAAAAGTGCAGCTAAAGGAATTGCGAGTAATGGAAAACCATTCTTGACCCTTATCTTCCAGGACCAAAGCGGGGATATTGAAGCAAAGCTTTGGGATGTGTCTGAAGAAGATGCCAAAAACTACAGTCCTGAAACCATTGTAAAAGTGGCGGGGGATATTTTAAATTACCGTGGACGCAATCAGTTAAGAATCCGCCAAATACGGCCGGCATCTCCAACTGATCCGGTGAAGCTGGCAGACTTTCTCGAAACAGCACCATTAAGTACTGATGAAATGATGAGTAAAATCACTCAATATATATTTGAAATGAAAAATCCGAATATCCAAAGGATCACTCGCCATTTATTGAAGAAGCATCAAAAGGACTTTCTTGAATATCCGGCCGCTACTAAGAATCATCATGAGTTCGTTTCCGGCCTTGCCTATCATGTTGTTTCTATGCTGGATTTGGCTAAAGTAATATCCGGTTTGTATCCAAGCCTGGATAAGGATTTACTATATGCCGGAGTGATCTTGCACGATTTAGGAAAAATAACAGAACTGTCAGGACCAATATCGACATCTTACACAATAGAAGGAAACTTGCTTGGACATATAACCATTATGATCAATGAAATAGGAAAAGCTGCTGAGGAACTGGGAATCAGCGGTGAAGAGATTATGGTCCTTCAGCACCTGGTCTTATCCCATCACGGCAAAGCAGAATGGGGCAGTCCGAAGCCGCCGTTAATCAAGGAAGCAGAAATTCTTCATTATATTGATAATATTGATGCAAAAATGAATATGCTTGATAGAGCTCTGGAAAGGGTAAAACCTGGAGAATTTTCGGAGCGGGTATTTGCTCTGGATAACCGTTCATTCTATAAGCCTAGTTTTCATAAATAATAAATGCCATCCTTCCTAATGGGAAAGGATGGCATTTTTAGTGTCTGTCTATCATATTTTTTCCGGTTCAGCATACATTTTAAAGTAAATGGACAACCATATGAAAAGAAAGAGGGGAAAAAGATGATTCCAATTTGGGTATATTTTGTTGCAGCCGGAATCGTTATAAGTGCATATATGGCGGTAAGGACAGGCAGGGAAGAGAAAAAAGTGGAGCATGACAGCATAGAACGCGAGGGTGAAATTTATATGAAGCGTCTTGAACGGGAAAAAGAAGAGCGGAAATCCGCTAAAGCATCAGCAGGCTGACTTTACTAACACATAAAAAACGGGACTCCAGCAGGGAGCCCCGTTTTTTTTATTTCGCTTCAGTTCCAGCTTCACCTTCAGCTTCAGGTTTATCAAGAACTCCTTTTAGTTCCTTATCTTTAATATCAACATCAGCAGCCTTTAGTTCACGATCCATTGCCTGCTGTATTTTCTCGCCATCAAGCTTGGAGACTTTTACTTGATATTCCATTTCCTTCTTCATTTCTTCAAAGGACTTTTTCTCTTTTTTCTCAGTTACTTGAATGATATGGAAACCATGTTCTGATTGAACAGGAGCGCTGATTTCATTTACATCAAGTGCATAAGCTGCCTCTTCAAATTCAGGAACCATTTTACCTGGGCCGAACCAGCCTAAATCTCCGCCATTTGCAGCAGATCCAGGGTCTTTAGAATATTCTTTGGCCAGATCTTCAAACTTTCCGCCTTCATCAAGCTTTTTCTTTACTTCATTCGCCGTTTTTTCATCCTCTACCAGGATATGGCGTGCTTTAATTTCCGGCTTGTAGTTATCGTAGTATTCTTTAACTTCTTTTTCTGTTGCTTCAATATCTTTAATAGCGGCTTTTTCCTGAAGCAAGCCTGTTTTAAAGGTTTCCCTTAAATCTTCTTCATCCTTATAGCCATATTGCATAAGTGCCATCTCGAAGTTAGCGCCAAGCTGCTGTTTTAGTTCATCAATTTTCTCGTTAAGTTCCTTGTCTGTTACTTTGTATTTATCAGAAAGAACTTTTTCATAAATGAGCTCCTGGAGCGCCTGTTCGCCGTATTTTTCCTTCATTGCTTCATAAAGCTCGTCCTTCGTAATGTTTCCGCTCTTTGTTTCAACAACAACATCTCCTGAGTCGCCGCCGGTGCTGCTGCATGCGCTTAATCCAATTACTCCAGCTGCAATGGAGAGCGATAGCATCCATTTCTTCATGTTGAACACTCCTAAATTAATTTTCAAATTTGGCTCTGGAGAGCTTGACTGCTGTCTTCTGCTGAATTTTTAGACTTCTTAAAAACCAGCAATTGCCTTCACAGTGCCTTCATTTATCACATTCTCTACTATACCATAAATGAAAAAAATAACAAAAGAAGAAAGTAAAGCTTGGTTCATAAACCATTGTTTTTTAAAAAAATTTGGGTATTCGCCCATCCCATTCAGGACAATTGTACATATGATACATGGAACCCTCTGATGGGAGGTTTCAAGCAGCCTAAAAAAGTTTGGATAGCCGGGATAGAAGCCTATCCGACAACAGAGGCAAATGAATAGGATATGGTAGCAACCTGAAGGGGAGGTGTTATCCATGGGTGCTGGATACGGCGGAGGTTTCGCGTTAATCGTTGTATTGTTTATTTTATTAATCATTGTAGGCTGCGCGTGGCTGTAAATCTAGGTTGGCATAGGGTCTGACAGGGCCCTGTGCCGGAATTTGAGAGGAGGCAACCATATGTCTGGAGGACATGGATGCGGCGGAGGTTTTGCGTTAGTTGTCGTGCTGTTCATTTTGTTAATCATCATTGGAGCTTCTTGTTTTTGCTAAGCTTTGATGTGTGAAATTAATGTATATATAAAAAGCGGCGGAAAATTTCCGCCGCTTTTGCTCATGGTAAGAGCGCTCAGGATATCCTAAGCATACAAGATTTCTACAAATGAAGAGATTAGCAATATGGTGATAAGAATGTTAATGGTTCTGAATACTTTGGGCTGCCGTTCCTCAGGAATCTCTTTTTGGAGACAAAGCGAATTTGTCATCTTGTTGATATAAAATAAAATAAAAACGGCAAAAATAATAAAGATGGAGATCATCCAAGATTCCCTCCTTGGGCAGTCATATGATTGCTGTAACATGTTTTGTCTGTTAATTACAATAACAAAGTTCACGAAAAAAAGATAGTATTTAAGATTGCCTGTCAGGTAAGTAAAAGGTATCCTTTGTCAGGATACCCGGGATTACTGCTAATGGTTCGAACGAAGTAAAATCTCAAATCCATCTTCATTTTCTTCTACATAAGATTGATTTGGAGCATTAAGGACGTTTTTTGCGCAGACAATGTCAGAAAAAGACAGGCCTGCATGAAAAGCAAACAGAATGACTAAATAATGTACATAATGAGGAAAAACAAAGCAAGCAGCCAGAAGCAGGCTGTTTATAATGAACATAGGTGCCAGAGTGGCAGTCAGGAAAAGCCGTTTTGAAATAGGCTCCGTTATTCGGATATATATAATTGGCATAAATCCATATTTAATAATCAGCTGTTTTTTTACGATAATTCCAAGGTGTGCAATTGGAAGGTAGTGAAGCAGCTTATGGACTGGATACATTAGCCATAGTCCCGCTGCAAAGAAAATGAAATAATTATCGTAAAAGGAACCTGGCATAAATACATATGTTGCAGGAACATAAGTAAATATGAAAGTAGCCAGCATGGTTAAGGAAGACAAAATAAAAAGTCTCTGCGATCCATATTCCTTCGTGAAGTTAATCGTCTTCCAGCAATTCATCATAAAAATACCTCCACAAGGAGTAAAATAGTAATCTTTCAAACTCACTTATGATACTTTACGATGAATAAATAAAAAAATCAATAGGGAAAACAAACAGATTTTGTCGAAAAAAAACTTTAATAAAATGAAAGTAATGTGAAGCAGTGAGCAACCGTTTTCATAAATACAAAGCGAATGCATGCGATTCGCTTTGTTAGGGTTTACATAATGCTGGAAGGAACTTTTTCTAATTAAACAAGTTCCTTTTCTGCTGCTTGTTTTTTCTTTAATTTGCCCTCATCTTCATCAAATTGATTTTCAAGGTTTGCAAAGGATTTTTCAAAGATCTCCATGAAATCGTCACCATATATATTGCGGACGATCGTCATAATTTCAATGATATCAGGAAACTTTCCATAAAGCTCTCTTAGTGGCATTGCACCAGAAAACACCGCGTTTTTCTCAGGAGAATAGGTTTCCATAAGACTTAATAATACCTTTTCGCCATCTTCAGTCAATTTAATATAGGTATTTCTTTTC
>NZ_BCUY01000152.1 GCF_001591465.1 Cytobacillus firmus NBRC 15306 | reverse complement strand
CTTACTGTCACCCGCTTCAGCTCCTTGCACTTTCCCCATCAAGTATTTATACTTATATAGTTATATAAGATGAAAAGGATGTGTTGCCGTTGTCCAGTCGCTCAGCGGAACAAATGCCTGTGAAGATTAATGTGAAGACAGATATTCGCAGTGGAGGCAGCAAAGAAACTTTTGAATTGACTGCTTTTGGCCGATACTATATAAAAGATTCCGCCCGTTTCCTTCAGTATGATGAAGTGATGGAAGAAGGAACAGTAAAGACGATTATTAAAATGTCCGATACAGACGGACTGATTTTACGAAGCGGCGCCGTGAAAATGAGGCTCCCTTTCAGAATGAATAAAAATCTCCGCGGCAGCTACGAGACGCCATACGGAGTGTTTGAGATGGGTACGGTGACCAAGCGGTTGGCCCATCAATATGATGGCGAATCCGGCGAAGGTTCGATTGATATTTTATACGACCTGAAAATGCAGGGATCCCACGCAGGTACATACCATTTGGCAATTACGTTTGAGGAGGAGAACAATGAACATAGTTGAGCAGGTGCAAGGCAAATTAAAGCAGGAAATTAAGGATGCGGTTGTGAAAGCCGGTTTGGCATCGGAAGAGCAGATTCCCGATGTGATTCTTGAAATCCCGAAGGAAAAGTCGCATGGCGATTATTCCACGAATATGGCGATGCAGCTCGCGCGAGTGGCAAAAAAGGCGCCAAGAATGATTGCAGAAGAGCTTATTGCTTCTTTTGACAGCTCAAAAGCTTCCATTGAAAAAATTGAAATCGCCGGACCTGGCTTTATCAATTTTTACATGAATAACGCTTATCTGACTGACCTGATTCCGGCCGTTCTGGAAGCAGGAGATCAGTACGGGGAAACAACAGTCGGCAACAATCAGAAGATCCAGGTGGAGTTTGTTTCCGCTAACCCGACAGGGGACCTGCATCTTGGACATGCCCGCGGCGCAGCTGTCGGCGACTCTCTATGCAATATTTTAGACAAAGCCGGCTACGATGTGTCCCGTGAGTACTATATCAATGATGCCGGCAACCAGATCAACAATCTGGCTCTATCGGTTGAAGCCCGTTATTTCCAGGCTCTTGGCTTAGATAAAGAAATGCCTGCTGACGGCTATCATGGCGAAGACATCATCGGCATCGGCAAAAAGCTGGCTGAAGAGCACGGTGATAAATATGTAAATGCGGATGAAAAAGAGCGTTTTGACTTTTTCCGTGAATACGGCCTGAAATATGAAATGGCGAAGCTGAAGCAGGACCTGGAAGACTTCCGCGTTCCATTCGATGTCTGGTATTCGGAAACATCCCTTTACCATAACGGCAAAATCGACACAGCCCTTCAGGCATTAAAGGATAACGGCCACATTTACGAGGAAGAGGGCGCCACCTGGTTCCGCTCCACTGCTTTCGGTGATGACAAAGACCGTGTGCTTATTAAAAATGACGGCTCTTACACGTATCTGACTCCAGATATCGCTTACCATAAAGACAAGCTTGAAAGAGGATTTGAAAAGCTGATCAACATTTGGGGCGCAGATCACCATGGCTACATTCCGCGCATGAAAGCGGCCATCCAGGCGCTTGGCTATGACCGTGAAGCGCTCGAAGTCGAAATCATCCAGCTTGTCCATCTGTACAAAAACGGCGAAAAAATGAAGATGAGCAAGCGTACCGGCAAAGCGGTAACGATGCGTGACCTTGTGGATGAAGTGGGGCTGGATGCAACACGCTATTTCTTTGCGATGAGAAGCGCAGATACCCATCTTGATTTTGACCTTGATCTGGCTGTATCACAATCCAATGAAAATCCTGTTTACTATGCACAGTACGCACACGCGCGTATTTCGAGCATCCTGCGCCAGGGTGAAGAACAGGGCATGTCTGCTGAAGCAGCAGATTACTCCCTGATTCAGGCGGAAAAGGAAATCGACGTTCTGAAGAAAATCGGCGAATTCCCGCAGGCTGTCGGCGAAGCAGCGCAAAAGCGCATGCCGCATAGAATTACTAACTATATTTATGAACTGGCTTCATCTTTCCACAGCTTCTATAATGCTGAAAAAGTATTGGATGCGGAAAATCCGGAAAGAACGAAAGCACGTCTGGCACTGATCAAAGCGGTTCAGACTACTTTGAAGAACTCCCTGAAATTAATCGGCGTATCTGCTCCGGAAAAGATGTAATGATGAAAGCTGGCACTTATTGGTGCCGGCTTTTTTCATGTTTTAGACGAAAAGGGGGAAGCTAAAGCCATATGTTTAAGGGTATAGTGAAACTGGTAAAACATAGTAAGTCATTTTAGGAGGGTCTCATGAAAATCGTTCTATTATCTATTCTTACAGGTTTCGTAGTCGGTTTTGTCTTTGCTTTCATGAAGCTGCCGATTCCCGCACCGCCCGCACTGCCTGGCATTATGGGAATTGTTGGCATTTACCTTGGATTTAAGGCATATGAAGTGGTTCTGCCCTGGCTGCAGGGAATATTGAGATAGATGGTGAAAGGGTGTCCTCGTGATCTTTGGGCATCCTTTTGTCTAAATGTGAAATTAGCAAATAAATCCGGAAATTAGCAAATAAACCTTGAAAATCAGCAATTAATCGCTAAAACCGCTGACTCCGTGTTGCGGATTTTTTCTTTTTGTATCTGAAGTTAGACTGGGTTCTGACTCTGTTTCCCGGTTTTCTGCCTTCTGTGTCAGAAGTTGGCCCGGGTTCGGACTCAAGAACCTGGATTTTTATTTTTTGTGTCCGAAGTTGGCCCGGGTTCGGACCCAAGAACCTGAATTTGTACTTTTTGTGTCCGAAGTTGCGCTATTTACCCTTATTGCGGCCATTCTTCTGCTTCGTGAAAAAATTTTCTTCATAAGCATCATAGGTGGAATCATAATTATTATAGGAGTGATCCTGGTAAATGGTCAGCTGAAATATTTTTCATGGAAGAAACGATAATCCACATAAAGGGAGGAGTCGTTTAGTGGCCTTGAAGAAACGGTTTAAAAAGAGTTTGGATTCATTGAAATTACCTTCTGCAGAAGAACTTAGAAAGGCTTTGGCATCACTTGATATCAAACTTGAAAGGCTCCTACTTTTTTGCTCCCAAAAGTGGTGTGCACAAAATGAAGAGCGCAGGCAGGGAAAACCTTGTTACACTGCATCTTTATTCACCTCCGATTACGGGTATGAAGGTGTACGATCTGGAAAAATGCGCAGCCTGTGTAGTCTCTGAAGACTGCGGAGCCTGGTGGCCGGAGGAGCAGAGACAGAAGGTGAGAGAGATTCAGTTAAAATAAAAAGGCGTTCCGCACATGGAACGCCTTCACTATTTCCACTCAATCTCCGCCCCGCCAATCCTTTTCACTCCGCGGATGCTGCTGATGTCCTCTGTCAGCTTAAGCGCAGCCTTGTCCTTGGCTTTCGCCTCGATCATAAAATCGATATCCCGATTAAAGGTTTTCAGCACGTCGAGAAGGGGCCGGATAAATTCCAGGTCAACATAGTCGGCATGGGACCGAAAGGCTTTTTCCGATTTGGGCGAGGAAATATGAATTTTCGGCTTGAGTCCTGTTTTTTCCCATGTCTGAAAAATCTCCGGGAGCAGCTCATCCAGCGGGCGGGTGCTGAGGTTCGTCATATGGTGATGATAATCAAACACAAGAGGGATGTTTTCCTTCTGGCAGGCAAGGAGAGTTTCATCCGCATTATAGGTTTTATCATCATTCTCAAGTGTCATTTGCTCTTTGATATGTGACGGCAGTGTCTTCAGGTTTTCATGGAACCGGTCAATGGTCGAGAGCTTGTCCCCATAAGCACCGCCAATATGGATATTGATGATGCTTTTCTTTTCAACACCCATGGCTTCAAACATCCGGTAATGGTATTCCATATCTTTAACTGCATTCCGGGTCACATCCTCGCGCGGAGAAGTGAACAGGGTGAATTGATTGGGATGAAAGCTGACGCGGTGACCATGTTTTTTAATCAAATCGCCAATCTCAAGCCATTTTTCCTTGTAGGGGGTGACAAAATCCCATAAAACCTCCGGGTGTGTGGCCAGAGGGACGATGGAGCTTGAGAGCCGATACAGCTGAATTTCATGGGCGATATTAAAATAAAGCATTCGCAGCGTATTTTGCAGATTCACCGCTGTGACGGTCTTCAGCTTGTCCAGCCTTTCCTCCTCAGGCAGCTGCTGGTACCGCGTAAATGTTAATGTCCTTGCAGGAGATGCCTCCCACAAGCTGATGGCATGGGAAACATACCCCAGTCTGATTTTCAATTTGCAGCACCTTCTTTATGCCGATTTATATTCTGACAGAATGTAAATCTTTGTATTTCGAGAGCTGTCTAGCTCCAGCGCCTACCCCTCGAGGTCACAAGCCAAACCTTCCATAAAGGCAAAGAACGCCTTTCCGGAAGGCTCG
>NZ_BCUY01000151.1 GCF_001591465.1 Cytobacillus firmus NBRC 15306 | reverse complement strand
GAGAAGCATTCCCCACTGATTGAAGTTTCACTTTATAAGATAACATATGTAAAGACACTTGTAATATAAAATTTTCTGTATTTTTATTGTTCTTTTACCAGGGCCTTTCTATTATATAATTTAAAGATTCAGCTGCTTATTAAGACAAAACAAAAAAACGAAGGGCAGTGCCCCTCGTTTTAGTTATTCATTTGAACAGAATTAGCTATTTCCATCATCGCAGCGGCGTCAGAGGATAAGTTTCTGGTTTTAGCCTGCGTTGATAATTTTACGCCGCCAATCCCGACGACCAATTCATGTTCGTCCTTTTTTCCGCTGTTGATTAATAGGAAGCCATTATGTCCATCCTTTGTAAATGTCTCTTTAACTTCATATTCATCTTTCTGCTTGAGCGCTGCATCAAAAACAACCTTGCTGTCCGGACCTTCATGCTGGTTGTAAAAAAGGATATATCGTTTCGAGCCATTTTTTAAAATGATGTTATTTGGGCTTTCCTCTTCTACCTCGTAGCCGAAAGGCAAATAATATTCTATATCTTCAAACTTATGATTTGTCTTTTCAGGTGATTGGTTAAATGCTTCCTCTGCAGCATTCTTTGCGGCGGTTTGCTCTTCTTCCAACGATGCTGAACAGGCATTGAGCAGTATAAATGAAATAAATAAGAGCAAGGCTGCGGTGAATCTTTTACTCATTCTATTGTCCCCTCCTTGCAAGGATTCTCATATCCTTCCCTATCATACATTTCTTCTCAATAGTCTGACAACCCTTCATATCAGGATTGGAGCCTTTTCACTGCGTTACTTCCTAGAAGAAATGTTAAAATATAAGAATATTGCATAAAGGAGGAAAAAAGAATGGAAATAACCGTCTATTTAGCAGGTGAAATACATTCCAATTGGCGCAATGAAATAAAGGAGAAAGCGAAATTACTTCAGCTGCCGGTTCATTTTACAGGTCCTATGGAAAATCATGAACGTTCTGACATGATTGGTGAGGAAATTCTCGGGAAGCAGCCGGATGCAATCTTCCGGGATGAAGCCGCTTCAAGCATCAATAACTTAAGGACACAGCTTCTTATGCAAAAATCAGATCTCGTGATAGCTTTGTTTGGTGAAAAGTACAAGCAATGGAACACTGCCATGGATGCAAGCGCAGCTGCCGCTCTTGGAAAGCCGCTGATCCTTATCCGTCCAAAGGAGCTTCACCATCCTTTAAAAGAGCTTTCAAGCAAAGCAAATGTTACAGTTGAAACTGTCAGCCAGGCGTTGAAAGTTTTGTCGTACATCTTCGAAACCGAATAGAAAAAGGGGTTAGCGCTATCCCCTTTTTCTATATTCATATTGACCGATAAGCAGCTTCATGACATGTGAGAACATGTCAGCACGATCAATCTGCCCATTTGTAAAAATTCCAACTGCCCCTTCATTTTTGCGGACGTTTTCTTTTTTTGCGTAATCATCCATTACAGGGCCCAGTTCTTCGCCGGCTAATAGCCTTTCTGCAACACATTCAGGAAGAGGAATCCTGGCTCCGCCTGCAATAATCGGAGGCTGTCCTTTTTCCGCCAGAGCCCCCCAATTACAGAGAAAAAGCCCATATTCTGTTTTCTGCACACCGCCCTCTAATCCAATGCCGATTTGTCCTCCGGATATTTCGAATGCTCCATAAGCTCTGTTGATGGCCCCTTTAATGGTTTCTTCATCCGAAAATGGCTGATCGTTCACTCCTGATGGCACATCTATTGACATAATGTCAGCTTCATAATCACTAAAGGCAGCTTGGACTGCCGAAATCTTTGCAGGATTTTTTGAACCAATGATGATTTTCATGAGAGCTCCTTTCATTTGACAGGAAAATGAGACAGCACCTGCTGTCTCATCTGATTAACTGTTTTGACGGATGGTTTCCACTGTTGAACGGTCACAGGACTTTACAAGTTTAACAAGCAATTCTTTTGCCGCTGCATAATCGTCGACATGCACGATGGATGCATGTGTGTGAATATAGCGGGAGCAAATGCCGATTACTGCACTTGGAACACCTTCATTGGATATATGAACTTTTCCGGCATCTGTTCCGCCCTGTGAGACGAAATACTGATATGGGATGTTGTTCGATTCGGCTGTATCCAGCACAAATTCCCTCATGCCTCGGTGCGTTACCATTGAACGGTCCAGTATGCGCAGAAGAGCTCCTTTGCCTAGATGGCCAAATTCATTTTCATCACCGGTCATATCGTTGGCAGGGCTTGCATCCAAAGCAAAGAAAATATCAGGATTGATCATATTCGCTGCTGTCTGTGCACCTCTTAAGCCAACTTCTTCCTGAACAGTTGCTCCTGAATAAAGGATATTTGGAAGAGATTCATTCTGGACTTCCTCTAAAAGCTCCACAGCCAAGCCGCATCCGTAACGGTTATCCCATGCCTTCGCCAGAACTTTCTTTTCATTCGCCATTGGTGTGAATGGGCAAATCGGCAGAATTTGCTGTCCTGGCTTAATGCCTATTCTTTTGGCATCTTCACGGTCATCCGCCCCAATGTCAATCAGCATATTCTTTATTTCCATCGGCTTGCTTCGCTTGGCTTCGTCTAAAAGATGCGGAGGAATGGAACCGATAACTCCTGTCACTGGTCCATGATCTGTACTAATTTGTACTCTTTGTGCCAGTAAAACCTGGCTCCACCAGCCTCCAAGTGTCTGAAAACGGATCATGCCATTATCTGTTATGCTGGTGACCATGAATCCAACTTCATCCATATGTCCTGCTACCATTACAGTCGGGCCGCTTTCATCGCCTCTTTTTACGCCGAAAATGCCTCCAAGCTTATCCTGAACGACTTCTTCTGTATACTGGCTGATTTGTTCGCGCATGAATTTCCGTACTAAATGCTCGTTTCCAGGTGCCCCCGGCAACTCTGTCAATGTTTTAAAAAGCTGTAAAGTTTTTTCGTTCATTTATTCTTCTCCTTTTTCAATCAATAGATTGTCTATGCAGATATGTATAGTCTCATTTTACAGAACTTTCATACGCCTTTCCACCATTTCAGACATGAAATTTCGATTGTCGAAATGCAATATTTATTTTAGTCACAGCCTATTTTTGGTAAGATAGATTTGGAAAACAGAAAATTTTAATAATGAATTGCTTATAACATCAGCCTGGGGAGGTGCAAGTATGAATTGGAAATCTTTTATGTTAGGTGTAGGAGTTGGTTTGGCAAGCGGATATGCAGCAAGGGAATTGCTTTCGCAGAAAACTTCTGTTTCCCCGGAAAAAGCTTTAGCCAATGCAAAGGATGCCTTTAAGCAGGAAGGTCCGATTAGTGGATCATGGATTCAAATGAAAGCTGAACCTTATGAAAAAGGACATTTGAAATATCAGGTCTATAAGGGTGGCATTTCAAGATTTTCCGGTGAGGAAGCCGAGCAGTATGAGTTCATTGCCGATG
Organism: Cytobacillus firmus NBRC 15306; assembly: GCF_001591465.1. Lineage (GTDB taxonomy): Bacteria > Bacillota > Bacilli > Bacillales > Cytobacillaceae > Cytobacillus > Cytobacillus firmus. The sequence goes on along the minus strand of NZ_BCUY01000151.1, from coordinate 1,039 downwards.
CAGAGACTGGAACCATTTTGGATGTCTTCCCGCTGCATTAATCGCCAGCAGCCGAGTTGTATTAAAAAATCCCCGGATGGGGATTTTTTAGCTTTTTTGCTTTTCCACTTTTACAGCAATATTTCCTGCTTCATCCCACTTGACTGCCCTGTAGAAAGCATCGTGGTAAAAAGTGAACCATGCATTTTTCTTCATCCCGTATTCCATCCATTTTTCCTTGGCGCTGATGGAATCCATCGGGTAGTCATCATAAGCGAGGACCCATAAAACATTTGCATGGGCATGTGTTGGCATGATATCAGCCATATGAATGACGGTATCGTCTTCATCTTCTATAACCAGGATGGAATGTCCGTCACTATGGCCGCCTGTATGCACCATTTTAATAGGGCCGAGTGTCCACTCCCCATCAAAAACTTCCACCTGATCCTGAATGGACTCCCAGTTTTCTTTCCAATATGTATTTCTTGAACGGATATTAGGATTTCTCATTTCTTCCCATTCCACCCGTGATGCGATGATTCTGGCTTTAGGATATACAGAAGAGAACTTTCCTTCTTCCGGTTTCGTCAGTCCGCAGGCATGATCAAAATGAAGATGAGTCATAAGGATGTAATCGATATCCCGGGGGGACAAACCGTGCTTCGCTAAATCCTGCTCAACAAAAGACTCTTCAAGCGCTCCGAAATTCCTCTTCTGCTTTTCATTCAGTTTCCCGTTTCCCAGACCCGATTCGACTAAAATATTCTTACCGTCAAATTGAATAAGAATGGGATCTGTTCTCAGTTCGATCTGATTATTTTCATTGCATGGATATCTTTTTGACCACAAAGGCTTCGGAACTACTCCAAACATGGCTCCGCCGTCAAGATATGTGACACCGCCGCGAAGCCAGGACAGCTTTATGTTCTTTAACTTCAATGTTTCCATAATTATCTCCTCCATCTAATATTTCTGAGCAAGCGCTCGCTTTCCTCTTACCACATCATAACATTTAAGCGCTTACTTGTAGAAATATTTAAATTATTTATGCGCAATC
>NZ_BCUY01000150.1 GCF_001591465.1 Cytobacillus firmus NBRC 15306 | reverse complement strand
AACATTTAACTATTAAAAGTAACGGTAAACTATAAAAAAATTTACTTTCGTTCACAGCCTTTATTTTCTTATAGAGTGGTGCAAACAAGTTGATCACAACAACGATCTCAATTTGTAAGTCATAGCTTTGGAAAGACTAGTTATCATATAGCTCCATCGGAAGTAGGAACATCATACCTCCTCCTTCATCACTCAATGTTCTTCATCAGGATCTTCCATTGTTAGCTGAATATAAAGATCGTCTAAAGTTGCATTCTCCATTTTAAATTGTTCCCTTAGCTGCGTTAATGTTCCTTTAGCTCGTATTTCTCCATTATGTAAAATTATGATTGAATCACAGTATCGTTCCACTGTAGCGAGAATATGTGTTGACATCAATATGGCCGCCCCGTTTGCTTTTGCCTTTTCCATCATTTCTAGCAATGAATTGATGGCAAGCGGATCCAATCCAACAAATGGTTCGTCAATGATATAGAGTGCAGGATCAATTAAAAACGCACACATAATCATCATTTTTTGCTTCATTCCTTTTGAAAAATGTGCTGGAAACCACTTTAATCTTTTCTCCATTCTAAATTCCTTTAATAAAGGTTGAAGCCGTTCTTCAAAAGTTTCTTTTGTTAATCCGTAGGCCATTGCTGTTAGTTCAAGATGCTCATATAATGTTAACTCGTCATATAGGATGGGAGTCTCAGGAATAAAGCTAAACTGCGAACGATAAGCCTTTAAATCCTTCGGAAATGTTTTCCCGTTGATTGAAATAAAACCTTTATGCGCTTCCATTAATCCAATAATATGTTTAATGGTTGTACTTTTCCCTGCCCCATTTAATCCAATCAATCCAACAATTTGACCAGCATCTACTTCAAATGAAATATCCTTTAATACCGGATTCCGTGAATATCCACCTGCTAATTGATCGATCTTTAATAAAGTCATATTTGTGGAACTCCTTTTTCTTTTTATCTTATCAGAATTATATCTTTTTTTCCAAATTTCAGAAAATATTTTTTGGATAAATAATGAAAAAATGACAATATAACAATATAAATAGTGAGGAGGGGGGACTTGCCTGAGTATTGCGGATAGATTGAGCCGGCAGTGCGGAATTTTGAGCCACTGTTTGCGGACATCTGAGCCAGTAAGTGTGGAGGAAAGAGCCACTGCTATCAAAATACAAAATAATTTAGAGCCATTAGAACAGAATTCGTTCCAATAGCTCTTTGTATTATCTAAATCTTTTATCTCCTAATTGCTTATCAATAATCTCAATTGCCCAACGAACGAGTTCATCTTGATCTAAATCCTCTTCTTTATTTCCATATGCAGGAGGGTAATAGTCTTTCTTCTACTGCTATCCTCACTTCATCGGGTAAATACATATGCAAAAAATACCTAGCTATTCGACTTTCAACTTCTGATGGAATCATTTTGATGCCCCCAATCCATGACGTTCTCTCATCGAAACTTCACCATCAACTAGAATCTTATAAGAATCATGAACAATTCGGTCAAGAATCGCATCTGCTATTTGTGCCTGTCCTAGTTTTGAATGCCATCCTTCTGGAGAAAATTGAGAACAGAAAATAGTCGATGCTTTCTTTAACCTTGCTTCAATAATTTCCAACACGTGAAGCACGTTTTCCTCTGAAAGCTCTGTAAGTAACCACTCATCTAGTATCAATAAATCAATCTTTTTATATTTTTGAATTAACTTACGAAAACTACCATCTGCTTCATATTTTGCTATAGCTAATTCATCGAGTAACTCTGGTAATCTAATATATTTTACTTTGTAAAATTGGCGACATGCATGAACCCCAAAGGCATTTGAGATCCACGTTTTTCCGTTCCCCGAGGCCCCCATTAAAATAATGTTATGGTGATTTTGAATGTAATTTCCTGTTGCTAATTCTAGTATTAGTTTCTTGTCTAGATTACGATCTGGATGATATTCAATGTCTTCAATAGCTGCCGTTGGTTCGCTGAATGTCGCTTGCTTAATTAATCGTTCAAGTTTATTTGATTTACGTCTATCATACTCATAATCTACTAAGAGGTTGAATCTATCATCAAAATCCATACTTTTGTAATCTTTATTTTGACTTTGTTGTTGATATATTTCTGCCATTGCACCCATTTTCATATCTATTAATTTACGTAATGTTTCGTGATTCATCATTTATTATTCCTCCCAAAGTATTTAGCCCCACGGACAAATCCATAGTCTTCAGAGGTAGTGGGCTGCCTGTTAATATCCGTTTTTTTATTTTGCTTTTTCTTCTTATTTCTCTCCAGTACGCTTTTTAAAACAGAAACTGTCGGGTTTGTTGATATTTCAAGTAAAGTTTCCGTTGCTGTTTCTATTTCTTTATTTGTGTATTTCGTAGATACATTCCTCAGTGTGCTAAGGATGTTTAATGCTTTTTTCTCCACATTCATTTCCAGGATATTAGAAACAAATCGAGTCATAGATGGTCCAATTGTTTCTGCCCACTTCCGATTATTTTCGGGATTATGTTCTAAATATAATCGGTGATTATCAGGCATATGGTCCGTGTTCGTAGAAAACTGGCCAATTTCACCATTTAATCGTTTATGTGATGCAATACGGACTTCTTTGAAGTAAACTTCAATTAAATCCGTGGTTAGTCGTATATCGACATTCTCTCGGACATAATCATACGGAACGGAATAATACATTCGTTCAACTTGGATGTGGTAGTTCAGTTGAACCTTTGCTGTTTTCCATTCCGCAAGTTTATAACGCGTTTGAGGAAGCTGTTGAAGGTAGGATTTCTCTTCTTCCTCAAACACCTTTTTACGTGAACCTGGTCGCTTTTGAAAATCGATGGTGTTGATTTCTTCTAGCTTTTCAAAGATTTGCTGGTTTAAATCTTCAAGATGGAAACATTGATAGTTTCTTAGTGGAGCGATAATCTGTCTGGAAATATATCCAACAGTCCCTTCGACACTTGCTTTATCTTTTGGTCTTCGGACACGGCTCGGAACAATGACTGTGCGATAATAATCCGCAAATTCACGATAGGCTTCATTCAGAAGAGGCTCTTCTCGATGAGCTTTCGTAACCCCTGTTTTCAAATTATCGGGTACCAATGTTTCAGGAACTCCCCCAAAATACTCCAATGCATGGATATGGGCGATAAGCCAATTAGCTGATTTCATATCTAAAAATGCTTCAACATAGCTAAATTGACTATAAGGTAAGGTCGCAATAAAAACATACGCTGGAATCTTTTCTCCTGTAGAACGATCAATAATCTGCAACGTACTCCCAGCCCAATCTACTTCCATGACTTCACCTGGTTTTCTTCGAATAGGCATTGTTAACTTATACTTCTTCGCATATTTCCCATAGTTTTCGCAAAAAGTACGATAGGCATAAGGAATCTTTCCACCATCACGTGCTTCCATCGCATACTCGTGATGCAATAATGCCAAGGTGACATTCTTTTTTTGTAGCTCCTTATGCACTTTTTCCCAATCGACTGGGAAGTAACCTTTCTCAACAGCTTGTTTCTCTGGAAAGAGAAACACTTCTAGCCATGGATTGGTCATTGTATCATTCAAGCTTTCCACACCAAGTTTCTTGGCACGTTGAACGACATTTGAAACTGTATTCCTTGAATGCCCAGTGCTAGAACTAATGGTTCTTTGACTGACTCCTTCAAAATACAGTTCCAGAATCTTACGACAATTAACCATGAAAAAACCTCCTGTATAATAATGTCATGCTTGTTTGCATGCAACATTATTATACAAGAGGCTTTTCTTGATTCTTATTAAAGTGGTTCTCCTTTCCGCAAAGGGTGGCTCTTTACTTCGCATTGACTGGCTCAAAATTCCGCATAACTGGCTCAATTCATCTGCAATAATCACTTGCCAAAACAAAAACCTTATTTAAGGTTTCCTAGACAACTATTTCTTCTAATAGAACCTATTACATTTAAAGGTGCCTATTATATAATGATTGGTTTGTGGGTATTAATGCTTCATGCCTGTACAGTCGACGAATGTAAGAGCGTAGCGGGGAAAAAATCTAGTAATATCAGACTTTCTTCGAGGTCTTGCGGTATCTGGAATTGCAGAACTAGTTCTTACAGATAATCTACAACAGGTTTTCTCGGCTTAATTAGCACTTTATATAGACCTGCTGTCAGTGGTATTACACCTCAAATTGTAGATAAAACTCAGTTATTATCTGCAAATTTATTAAGAGCTATTTCTCAACAGATTAGTGATATGATTGGGCCGGTAGTTGGTGGATTTCTTGTAGCAGCTATCGGTCTTTATATTGCATATACAGTAAATGCAATAACATTCCTACTATCTGCACTTTTTGTTTCTTTCATAGCAATACGATCTACCAAGAAAAAAGCAGAAGACACTCCCACTGAAAAACCAACTTTTTGGAAAGATTTCACCCAGGGATGGGTTGCAATTAAAAAGAGGCCTAGGTTAGGTGTATTTGGCAAG
>NZ_BCUY01000149.1 GCF_001591465.1 Cytobacillus firmus NBRC 15306 | reverse complement strand
CTGCACACCTGAACGGAATTTATAAAACTCCTGATGTGCTTAAGAACATCTTCCGGCCTCTCTTCCGGCACAAGATGACCGGTATCTTTTAGTACCACCAGTTTGGAATTCTTTAAATCTTTATTCAGCCGTTTTCCGATATGAAGCGGAACGACCCTGTCGTGTTCTCCCCATATTAGAAGGCATGGTGTTTCTATTTTCCTTAATGCAGCAGCAGGCATATCGCCTTCCCTGTCGCGAATCATCCTGGTTAAGGCCCGGAAAATATCATCTTCTAAAAAGGGCGACAAATAGCCATAGAGCATTTCATCATCAATCATGGAATGATCGTAGACAACATTTTTTAAATTCTGTTTTACCCCTGAGCGCTGAAGATATAATTTCACATACAGATGAAAGAATGGTATGTAGCTTGAAAAGATGATATGCGGCTTCATTCGTTTCATATACCCGGAACTGCACAGCAGTACGGCCTGGTCAACCAGATCAGGGTTGGAATGTGCAACATTTAATACAATCTGTCCTCCCATGGAATGCCCTATTAAAGTGACTTTTTCAAAGCCCAGTTTTTCTGATAAGCGGATAACCGTATCAGCCAGGTTTTTATAGGAGTAGACGAACTGCTGGGATTTTCCGCTTTTGCCGAAGGGCGGCAAATCCATCGAAACTACATTGAATTCCGTTTGCAGCAGAGGAATCAGCCTGCGAAAGCTAAAGGTGGATGAAAGAAAACCGTGCAGCAGAACCAGGGTATTCCTGGAGGACTCATGTTTATAGTATTCATAATAAACATCCGTGCCATTAATTGGCTCTGTTCCTGAAAATGTCGCTTGTTCCATGGGCCTTCCCCCTCCTAGACTCACTTTCACAGTATTTTCCCCTTAATCTTAATCTTGACACATATGATTTTAAAGAAATTAATAAATAATGAAAGTGACACATTTATTTTCCGCAGTTTTTGCTATAATGTAACTATTTTATAGAGTAAATCACTAAAGGATGGGAGCGACAAAGGTGAAATTAACTGAAAAGCAAATAGAGGTTTTGGAAATTTTAGAAAACAACAGTGCGCGAATCCCTGTGGAAGACATTGCGAAAATGGCTGAATTAAGTAAGGCGGAAACTGAATCTATTTTAGATAAACTCGAGGAAATGAAAGTGCTCGTGCGTTATAATTCCGTTATTGACTGGTCAAAAGTCGACGGTCATGAAGGAGTTACCGCTATGATTGATGTGAAGGTTGCTCCAAAGCGCGGGGTAGGATTTGATGAAGTTGCCCAGAGGATTTACCGTTTTAAAGAGGTAATGTCTGTCTATTTAATGTCCGGCGCCTATGATCTTTCTGTCATCATTGAGGGCCGTTCCATGAATGAAGTCGCCCGATTTGTATCAGAAAAGCTGTCGACTCTCGATTCCGTCTTGTCGACAACAACACACTTTATTCTAAAAAAATATAAGCATGACGGCACTATTTTTGAACAAAATGAAGATGACAAACGAATTGTGGTGTCACCGTAATGAAGGGAACGAAGTCTTATTTATCCAAAACGGTAGAAGAGCTGAAGCCTTCCGGGATTCGCCGCTTTTTTGACCTTGCTGCAGGAATGGAAGGAGTCATTTCCCTTGGGGTGGGGGAACCTGATTTCATCACACCCTGGTCAGTGCGTGAAGCAGCCATCCTATCCCTTGAGCAGGGATATACTTCTTATACGGCTAATGCAGGGTTAATGGAGCTGCGGGAGGAAATTGCAGGCTATATGCAGAAAAGCTTCGGAGTTTCTTATTCACCCCAAAGTGAAATTACCGTTACGGTGGGAGCGAGCCAGGCATTGGATATATCTCTAAGGGCAATCCTTGATCCGGGTGATGAAGTAATTGTGGTTGAACCAAGCTTTGTTTCCTATGTTCCCTTAGTAACTCTTGCGGGAGGTGTGCCTGTTCAGGTCCAGACTTTAAAGGAAAATGGGTTTAAGATTTTGCCTGAGCAGCTGGAAAACGCAATAACCCGCCGGACGAAAGCCATTATACTTTGTTCACCCAATAATCCGACTGGAACCATGTTAACCGGAGATGAACTGAACGCAATTGCACAAAAAGCTGAAAAGTACGACCTGCTGGTGCTTTCTGATGAAATATATGCAGAGCTTGCTTATGATGGGGAATATACGAGTTTTGCATCCATCAGAGAGATGAAGAAAAGAACAATCTTAATTTCGGGGTTTTCAAAGGGGTTTGCCATGACAGGCTGGAGATTGGGGTTTGTCTGTGCTCCTGAAGAGATCTCACAGGCAATGCTGAAAATTCACCAGTATGCGATGATGTGCGCACCTACGATGGCACAGTTTGCTGCACTTGAAGCTTTGAAGACCGGCAAATCAGATGTTGAGGGTATGAAAAAGAGCTATAAGCGCAGGCGGAATTATTTTGTTCAGTCTCTAAATGAACTGGGGCTAACATGCCATATGCCGGGTGGAGCCTTTTATGCTTTTCCATCTATTAAAAGTACCGGGCTTTCTTCTGAAGAATTTGCAGAAAAGCTGCTGCTGGAGGAAAAAGTAGCGGTCGTGCCAGGCAATATTTTTGGCGAAAGCGGTGAAGGCCATGTGCGCTGCTCTTATGCCACTTCCATGGAACTTCTGCAGGAAGCGATTAAGAGAATTAACCATTTCTTAAAGCAAAATCAGAAGGCATAAAAAAAGGACAATCCACAACAGATTGTCAACTTCAAAAAGGGGGGAATACTAGAAAGCCTTATACTTCAAGGCTAACCAGTATTCCCTTTTTATATACTCCCTTTTATAAAACTTTTTGATCATATTTAATTTCATATAGCATTTGCATGACACGGAGGAAATCTTCCTCACTGAATTCCTTAGCTTTCCGCAAGATGAGCTTTGCTTTTTTTGTGCCAATTTCACGCACAAGCTGTTCGATTTCATAATCGATTCCTGACTGGCCCTTCTGCAGTTCCTGTTCAAGAAGTTCGGAAGCTGGAATATCGAGGGCTGTTGAGATTTTTAAAACAGTCTGTGTATCAGGAATCTGATCTCCATTTTCGTATTTTGCAATCGTTCCCGTCCCCACTCTCACCTTTAATGCGAGCTGCTGCTGGGTCATATTTGCACGTTCGCGGCAAGTTTTAATGTTATGGCCTATATTTGACATATCCATCACTCCCGTTAACAATTTCTTCTATTTATATTTTATCACGCTAAAGTTAAGATCTTTGCTGTACTTCATGAACATTTAGTTAACAAATAAATAGAATGTCTACATATTGTTTGCGGATTGTTTTATTATAATGAATGACAGTCAGTAATTCATTATGTCTGAGATTTTATTTCCTTTGATATTTTAATCAAGTTGTGATATAATTTTTTATTGCGTATAAAAAGATTAAATTTGAATTTAAATAGGAGTGTTTTCATGTCTGAGAAAATCGAAGTAGGCAGTGTTATTACAGGAAAGGTAACGGGTATTCAGCCATATGGTGCGTTCGTGGCATTAGATGAGAATACACAGGGATTAGTCCATATTTCCGAAGTGACTCATGGTTTCGTAAAAGATATTAATGAGCATCTTAAAGTGGGCGATGAAGTAAAGGTGAAGGTTCTTTCTGTTGATGAAGCAGCAGGAAAAATCGGTTTATCAATCCGTGCAACAGAAGAAGCGCCACAAGCAGAAGCGAAAGCAAGAAAGCCTCGCAAGCGCCAGGCAGCTCCAATCAAAATGGAAGACGAATCTGCACAGGGATTCAATACACTTAAGGATAAGCTTCAAGAGTGGATTGACCAGTCCCAGCGCGAGGATCTTATTAAGAAGTAATAAAAATGAAAACCGGGTTTTGCTGCCCGGTTTTCATTTTTATTTGATGCAAAAAATATTTGCTTTTGTATGCAAAATGAGCGGGCGCTCGACAATATATTTTGCATGCTTACCTACATAAAACCGATGTAAATTAAATTTTTTAGGGTAAATAGTCTGAAAAATGTTTGAATTTTATATCTTGGCATTAATCTTGCAATAGTTAAACCAACAGACGTGTAACTTTAAAAGGAGGAACATTATGAAAGAAACAACAGGAAAGAAAATTCCCTTCTGGTTTGCAGTGCTGCCGCTGCTGGTAATGATTGCTGCAATGATTATTACGATTGTTAAGTTTGAAGGGAGCCCACATGTGCCTTTAATTGCCGGAACAATTGTATCCGCTTTCATCGCGTGGCGTTTTGGCTATAAATGGAACGATATTGAGGAAGGCTTCTATAAAGGCATTAAGTTAGCGCTCCCGGCAATTCTGATTATTATAATGGTCGGTTTGACAATTGGCTCCTGGATTGGCGGAGGAATTGTAGCGACCATGGTCTTTTACGGATTAAAGCTAATGACTCCATCCATGTTTTTAGTCTCAATTTGTATTATCTGTGCCATTGTCACTCTGGCAATCGGAAGTTCATGGTCTACAATGGGAACGATTGGCGTCGCCGGAATGGGAATTGGAATCAGCATGGGCATTCCGGCTCCAATGGTGGCGGGAGCTATCATCTCAGGCGCCTATTTCGGAGATAAAATGTCACCGCTGTCAGATACGACAAATTTGGCTGCAGGAATTACTGGTACAGATCTTTTTGAACATATAAAACA
>NZ_BCUY01000148.1 GCF_001591465.1 Cytobacillus firmus NBRC 15306 | reverse complement strand
ATCGAAATGTTTCGAATTATATACGGACATTATAATCGACTAATTCTGGACAGGCAATACCGTCAACTTTCGGAAATTTAAGGATGTCAAAAACACTTTCGAATTACGAAAATCTACTTAATCGTTTATTTTTGTTTTATAAAGACTTCTATGATACAAGAGATGAATTTGAAAAAGATATCTGGGATGTTAGAAATATTCCTGGTGCAAGGTTTCCTGATCACGAATCAAGACATATCGTGAATTTCAAGGATATCCCTATTCCCTTTCGTCCTTTAGCAAAAAGATATTTAAAATTTAGGATTAGTCACTTATCGCTTGGCCAATGTACTCTCGACGTTAGAATATTAAAGTTATTTTTTACATTTATACATGATAAAAATCCTTCTTGGAAGGATTTAAATGCCTTAACACGGAAAGATATCGAAGATTATCTAATATTTCATAATAAGACGTTTCATGACAAAATACAGTCAAAGAGAAGTTACTTAATTGTCCTAAATGTATTCTTGGAAACAATTGAAAAACTGCAATTCGATGAAGCACCTGCGTTGCCTGTGAATCTATTGTTATTTAAAGAAGATATCCCTAGACCGATAAAAAGGTCTGAAAATGATATCAAATACATCCCCGAAGGGATTCTTCAACAAATTGAGGAAAAGCTAGAGTTCTTAAAACCGTCAAAATACATACCGATCATTGTATTACTTCGGGCTACTGGTTGGAGAATATCAGATATTCTTAATCTACGTTACGATAATTGTCTAGAACAAACAGCGCAAGGATGGTACTTATGTGGCGATATTAAAAAAACACAAGTAATGAATCATCGTGTACCGATTACAAAAGAAGTAGCAGAAGTAATGGAAGCTGTAATAAAAGTGATTAAAAATCAAAGCAATACGATTAATAATCCTAAAAACTATTTATTTGTACTGTTGGAAGGTGTCCGTAGAGGACGACCCTATAATTATTATGATATTCGTAGAAGTTTGAAGCGCTTTACTGAAGAACAAAACATAGTTGACGATTCTGGAAAACCCTTTTTTATCAAAAATCATGCCTTTCGGCATACCAAGGGTGTGGAGCTTCTTAATAACGGAATGAACATACTGCATGTTCAAAAGTGGATGGCGCATGCCTCCCCTGAAATGACCTTACATTATGCTAAAATTCTCGATACTACCATGCGAAAGTCTTGGGAAGAAGCTACAAAACAAGGTATTTTTCGGATTGACATTGAAAATAAACGTCCGGTTAAAGTTGAACTTACGGATATCGAGAATGAGGATATCATTGAATGGGAATATATACGCCATAATTTAGACGCTGTTAAGATGGAGCTTGGCTATTGTATGAAACCAATTAAGCAGCCATGCCCCACTCAAGCAAACCCTTGTCTGTCTTGTCGTAATTTCTGTACTACACCCGAATTCATCCCCCAATTTGAAATGGAAATTACGGAAGTTAAAAATGTAATTGAACGAGGCAGGGCTTTAGGGCGACAAGTATGGATAGATAAGAATCAAACCACTCTAGATCGTCTAGAGCCTATTCTAGAAACTTTGAAAAATGGTACAACTCATCATTTAGCCGGGAAAAAAGGCCGCGAATATATTGGAGAGGAACGCACTCATGAGAAGTAAGCATATTAGAAATACTGCAGGTGTTAAAAAACATGCCCAGATGAAAAGCAAAGAGACGGCTCAAAAGGTAAACCAGGCTATTCAACGTCTTATTAAAACGAAGGCTAAAATTAACTTTAATCAAGTTGCCATGGAATCAGGTGTATCTAAGGCTTTTCTCTATAACAATCAAGAAATACGGAACCGAATAGAAGAATTACGAAAGCAGCAAGAAGGGCTTAATTCACCGCAAACCATAAAACGTAATATGACGGATGCCAGTAAAGATGCACTAATCGCAGCTAAAAATAGCCGAATTAAAAAACTTGAAGAAGAAAACAAACGTCTTAAGGATGAATTATTAAAATTACGTGGTATGATCTACGATCAAATATAAAAATAAAAATTTTACTTTTATATTCGTTTTTCTAACTGCGCTAAAGTCGCAGGTTAATTTAGGAATAATTCATAATTTATGGAATTTCCGGGTGTATAATTGATGTAATTCAATGGGGGTGAAGAATATTAAGGTTTCTCTCTGGTTCTATTTGAGTGCTTTGATTGTTTATTTCTTTAGTTTTATTTCTGGCTTTTCAATTGGGTTATATGTGTTATTTGGAGCAATTTTACTTTTATTATTTGGGTTGGCAATATCTTTTAAATTACTAAGGAAAGAAATGAATATTTCCATTTTGATAGGTATTTCCATTCTTATCTGTGTTGTTTCATATATCGTTTGGTTTCTTTTAGTTCATAATGTAGATGACTATTATATCTTCTATCCTTTTACACTTTTCGTATAATACATTCTTCTTGAACTAACGAGACGTTAATTTAACACTTACATGATAAAATAATTAATTTTTTTAAATCAATACTTACATTAAATACATGTAAATGATGTGAGAACCATTGATATTACAGTGGTTCTCACGTCGAAGTTAAGATAATCGCGGATTTTGTACGCTAAGCAAATTTCGACATGATAAAATTCGATTTTCCTTACTTTAAGGGGTCCAACAGTAAAATGTTCATATCGGTTTTGTTGGTATCCCTAGTTAGCCTAAGATAGGCTAGAATATGTAACAAAAAAAGGAAGCGCTTTGCTTCCTTTTTTAGATTTTTAATCCCGTTAATTATCATCTTGTTTTCTTAACAATTTTTCACAGAGTTCCACACAAATACCTTGTGAGCTAAACCTTTTCAACAGTTCGCTTAAATTGACTGACAAACCATTATCTTGTAATATTTCTTCAAACTGTTGGTAGGTTAAATCAGGCATGATTTTTGCTTTCTTTTCCGGAAAAGTCGCTTGAAATTTTTTGTTAATATCTTCTGTTTTAGACTCTAGTACAATTGCTGTGGATGTGAAAGTCAAAATTGTTTCAATGAAATCAATATCAGTATTAGATAATCCTTTACTTCCTAACCATTCACTAACAGTTTCATTTTCCATACTATTTCACTCCTAAAAAAATAACCAATCAGCACCGCGAATTGCCCAAGCTACAGCGATTGATATATTTTCAGCTACTCCTTTGCTAACCCTTGTGTTATCTTTAAACCATACAGGAAGCTGAGTACGAACTTCATTAGCTGCGTTGGCCCCTGCATTTTCAAACTTCTTCAAAAAATTCCCTATCTTTACACTATTGCTTTTAAATGTTCTTGCAGTGGCAGAATCAATAATTTTGAAGGCTCTAGCTGCATCAATAACTTCATCTCCACCTTTTAAAAGTAACTGAGAAACTTTTATAACAGCTTTTGATTTAGCTCCAAACGGAACGATTTTCCCTTCGCCAGCCTCACTCTCATTAATAGATTTTTCATAAGCAATTTGAGAAAGTATAGCTATCTCTTCTGCACTATATCTATCAGAGGCATATCTTTCAGCGGCGTTTATTGGCTCTTCATCATAGTTATCTTCCCATACTGCATCTCCTTCTTCATAAACTTCATTAATTCCTTCTGCTGCAAATACATTTGGTACAAATGCTAATACACCACTAAATAACAGAACACTTACCATGATCGTTAACCCGAGTTTCCTTAAAAGTTTTTCCATAGGTTTACCTCTTCTCTCTTTTTTCTCTTACACTATTAAAATACTACACTAAATTTACACATTTTTCTATACTTTACAATATATCTTACTTACTATTTAAGAGGGAATAATTTCTTCGGAAAACAAGAGTAACTTTCAGGAATGAATCATACATTGAAAAAAAATTACTGGAAGGTGGTATAATTAAGAGTGTAGAAAGCAATGTTAATCTAAAAAACCCACCAATGAGCAGAGCAACCGCAGATGAACTTTTACCGGCGCTAGATGCTATCGAGCATATTCCTGATGAATTATTGGAAAAAGGATCCCCAGAAGAAATCAAAAAATATTTTATGGAGACCTTACCTAGAATTCGCACACAAAGTGTATGGAGTTGTAGTTTGGCAATTAGCGAATTGCTTGTTATGAATGCAATACCGATTGCAAGACTTACTAAGATAAAGAAATATGTTAAAGCATTGGGAGGAGCATGGGAAACTGCAAAACTACTGGTAGGTGCTACAACAGCAGGTGAAAAAGTAGCAACTCCCTCAGCCCTTATTGCGGAATTATCAGGTTTTACAAACGTAAGGAATGAATGTGGGTTTTAAAATGATAGGAGTATCATTTTGATCTGGAGTTTAATCACATCATTCATTCTTAATGTAGCGTTCTTAATTTATATTGTTGTTTTAACTAATAAGGTTAAAGTTTTAAGAAAGGAAACTGCAAAGCCTAGTGAAAACAATGATGAATTAATTGCCTTAGCACAGGAGAAATTGAAAACTCTTGGTGACATTAAGACTATAAAGTATCTAAGAGAAGAAAAAGGCATGTCAATGTTGGACGCTAAGCAACTTGTAGATGCTTTAAAAAAACAGGAGTAGCTTTTGCTACTCCTGTTTTTACGTTTCCCCAGTACGGGGTCCCACCAACGCTACCCCCTTTAATAATTTTTGTCAAAAAGCATACTTTGTGACACGTTG
>NZ_BCUY01000147.1 GCF_001591465.1 Cytobacillus firmus NBRC 15306 | reverse complement strand
CTAGTCATTTAAGCTTTTCATAACATGTAAAGAAAAAAACCTTTACAAACTAATTAACTATCTGATATTATACTATCTTGTGTGAAACTATTCGGAGGTGCTTTTTAAAATGGCAGTAAAAATTCGTTTAAAGCGTATGGGTGCTCATAAAAACCCTTTCTATCGTATCGTTGTAGCTGATTCTCGTTCTCCTCGTGACGGACGTTTCATTGAAACAGTAGGAACTTACAATCCGGTTGCTCAACCAGCGATCGTTGAAATCAATGAAGAGTTGGCTCTTAAATGGCTTCAGACAGGTGCTAAGCCATCTGATACAGTACGTAACCTTTTCTCTAAGCAAGGCATTATGGAAAAATTCCATAACGCTAAAAACGGTAAGTAATTTTATAAGATGAAAGAGCTTATCGAAACGATTGTTAAGCCCCTTGTTGATTTTCCGGAAGATGTTCAAGTGAATGTCCATGAAGAGGATCAGCGCGTAACCTATCGGCTTTCCGTCAACAAGAATGACATGGGGAAAGTAATTGGGAAGCAAGGGCGCGTTGCGAAAGCAATACGGACCGTTGTTTATGCAGCAGGTTCATCAGAACAAAAGAAGATCTTTTTAGAGATCATCGAATAATTATCCTGCAATGAGCAGGTATTACCAAAAAAGGAGGGGCTTCCCCTCCTTTTTTTACAATCTAAAAAAATAACATCGCCAACTAAGAATGTGACAGCAGTGTCAGTAACGCCGTTTTTTCATTCTGATTATGATTTGGGAGGCGCTGTATATGAACATTATCCAAACGGTTACTGTTAAGCAGGTGCTGACAGAGAACAGCAAGCAAGAACTGCTGGAAGGCTATGCGGCCCAAAAAAAGCAGCTGCAGAAAGAAAGTGATCAGCTGAGGTTTGAACTGAAAAAGCAGGAAAAGACCAAAAAGCTGCATCCTGCCAGTCTGAAGCAGCACTTTGAAAAGGAAATTCAACTGAGGCAGGAAAAAGTCCAGCTTCTGGATTTTCAAATAGAACAATTACATATGCTACCATTAGGAAGCGAATTAAAAGAAAAAGAAGTCCAGGCGATTATAGAGGTTCAAAAGGGTACCCCTTGGGAAGACATAGAAAAAGGGAAAACAATCATCATAAGAGATGGAATTGTTGATGAAATACGCTAGAGGTGATAGTACATGCAGAAATGGTTTAACGTAGGAAAAATTGTGAACACTCACGGCATAAAAGGAGAAGCGAGAGTCATTTCCAAAACAGACTTTGCAGAAGAAAGGTATAAGCCGGGAAATAAACTTTATTTGTTCCTGCCTGACACAAAAAGTGATCCCGTTGAGCTGACAGTGAAATCACACCGCACTCATAAATCATTCGATCTGCTTACTTTTGAAGGGTACGAGAATATCAATCAGATTGAAAAAATGAAGGGCGGCATTCTGAAAATTTCAGAAGATCAGCTTGGCGATCTTGAAGAGGATGAATTTTACTACCATGAAATCATAGGGTGTACAGTTGAAACGCTTGATGGAGAAGAAGTAGGGAAAATTAAAGAAATTCTTTCTCCCGGAGCGAATGATGTTTGGGTAATTAAAGCTAAAGGCGGAAAGGAAATTCTAATCCCGTATATTGAAGATGTTGTTAAGGAAGTTAATGTGGAAGAAAAACTTGTGAAAATTAATGCGATTGAAGGATTGCTTTCATGATGAATATCGATGTGCTCACTCTGTTTCCTGAAATGTTTGAAGGGGTCTTTGGGCATTCCATATTAAAAAAAGCGGCAGAAAATCAAGCAGTAACGTACAATGTGATCAACTTTAGGGAGTATGCCGACAATAAGCACAAAACTGTCGATGATTACCCATATGGCGGAGGAGCGGGAATGGTTTTAAAACCGCAGCCAATATTTGATGCCGTTGAGGATCTTCGCAGTAAAAGCGGGGCATCACCAAGGGTTATACTGATGTGTCCCCAAGGAGAACGCTATACTCAAAGAAAAGCTGAAGAGCTGGCAGAAGCAGATCACCTGATTTTTGTATGCGGCCATTACGAGGGTTATGATGAAAGAATACGGGAACATGTTGTGACAGATGAAATTTCAATTGGTGATTTTGTGCTGACTGGAGGCGAGCTTGGAGCGATGGTTGTAATAGACAGTGTCGTCCGATTGCTGCCGGGTGTGTTAGGCAACCAGGAATCTCATATGAAAGATTCTTTTAGCACAGGTTTTCTTGAACACCCTCACTATACGCGTCCAGCCGACTTCAGAGGCATTAAAGTGCCAGATGTCCTCATCTCAGGCAATCACCGCCTTGTCGAAGAATGGAGAGCCAAAGAATCCTTGAGAAGAACGTATTTAAGACGTCCTGATCTTCTTGAAGATGCAGAATTAACAAGTGAACAGCAAAAATGGCTAAATGAAATAAAAAAAGAAGATAAATAACATTGAAGTTGCCGTCCAAATATGATATGATACTTTTTGTGACTTAGGCTGAACTTGTTCAGTTTACGTCTGATAAAGATGTTCCGCTGCAAACATAGGTTGTGCAAGAGCGTCTGTTGAGAGGAGTTGAAAACGATGCAAAAATTGATTGAAGAAATCACAAAAGAACAGCTTCGTACAGACCTTCCGTCTTTCCGTCCTGGTGATACTGTACGTGTACACGTAAGTATTGTTGAGGGAACTCGTGAGCGTGTTCAGGTATACGAAGGTGTTGTGATTAAGCGTCGTGGTGGTGGAATCAGCGAAACTTTCACAGTTCGTAAGATTTCTTACGGTGTAGGCGTTGAGCGTACATTCCCTGTGCACACACCTAAGATTGCGAAGCTTGAAGTTATCCGCCGCGGTAAAGTCCGCCGTGCGAAACTTTACTACCTGCGTAACCTTCGCGGTAAAAAAGCTCGTATCAAAGAAATTCGATAATAAAACGAAAAGCGAAAGCGCCTTGACCAGCCCCGACAAGCATAAGACGAATCACGCAGGAGGCGTTAGCCTCTGGAGTGATTTGGCTTATGACCTCGAGGGGCTAGGCGCTGCAGCTGGACAATGAGAGAAAGAAGGAGCTTGATAATCAAGCTCCTTTTTCTTTCATGAAGCAGAACGCAAATAATATTACATAAATGTTAAATAATATATAAATGAGATTCCCATCGTGTTTATTAAGATGAATTTTTGTACAATAAACAATAGAAATCACTTACTGCGGTACATGCAGGGATATAAGCATAATTTTTGACGGAAGAATGGTGGGGAAGGCTATGGCAAAAAAGAAAAATGAATTGTGGGAATGGACAAAAGCTCTTGTAATCGCAGTCCTGTTAGCGGCAGTCATCAGATATTTTTTATTTGCGCCGATTGTGGTTGACGGCTTATCAATGATGCCAACATTGCATGATCAGGATCGAATGATTGTTAATAAGTTCAGCTATAAGATTGGAGAGCCGGAGCGCTTCGACATCATTGTATTCCATGCACCGGAAAACAAAGATTACATCAAAAGAGTAATAGGTCTTCCGGGAGATAAGATTGAATATAAAGATGATACTCTTTATGTTAACGGAAAAGCGTATGATGAGCCTTACTTGGATGAATATAAGAAACAGGTAATCGATGGGCCTCTGACGGAGCCATTTACTTTAAAAGAAAAGATCGGACAGGAAACAGTTCCTGAAGGGCATTTGTTTGTAATGGGCGACAACCGCCGCTTCAGCAAGGACAGCCGTCATATTGGCCCTGTTGCTATGGAAGAAGTCCTTGGAGATGCCGGAGTAATATATTGGCCTATAGAGGACATTCGAATCGTTGATTGATTCTTCCTATTGTAAATACATATTGGATGGAGGTGGCTAGCTGTGACGATACAGTGGTTTCCCGGCCATATGGCGAAAGCCCGCAGGCAGGTTACAGAAAAATTAAAACTGGTCGATATCATCTTTGAGCTCGTTGATGCAAGGATTCCTTATTCATCACGAAATCCGATGATCGATGAAATCATTCAGCACAAACCCCGGCTTGTTTTGTTGAATAAAGCTGACATGGCTGATAAAGAAGCGACGAAGAAGTGGATCAGACATTTTGAAAATAAGGGCATAAGAGCGCTTGCGATAAACTCACAGGCCGGACAAGGCATGAAAGAAATCGTCTCTGCATCTCAGGAAATTCTTCAGGAGAAGTTCGATCGAATGAGAGCGAAAGGTGTCAAGCCAAGGGCAATCCGGGCAATGATTGTCGGTATTCCGAACGCCGGAAAATCCACACTTATCAATCGCCTGGCCAAAAAGAATATTGCAAAGACAGGAAATACTCCAGGTGTTACGAAAGCCCAGCAGTGGATAAAGGTAGGGAAAGAGCTGGAGCTGCTCGATACCCCGGGAATATTATGGCCAAAATTTGAAGATCAGGAAGTAGGTCTTAAGCTGGCTCTGACAGGAGCGATCAAGGATACTATATTAAACCTCCAGGATGTTGCTGTATATGCCCTCCGCTTTCTCGGCGACAGATATCCGGATCGTCTGAATGACCGCTACCAGATCGAAGAAATCCCGGAAGATATCGTTGAAGTCTTTGATAAAATCGGCAGGCTGCGCGGCTGCCTGATGGGCGGCGGCCAAATTGATTATGATAAGGTAACAGAGCTGGTAATCAGAGAATTCCGTTCTGAAAAAATGGGGCCAATTACATTGGAACTTCCGGAGGAAATGGCAGTACGGGATGAAGCTGAATAATTTTTAATGAAGACCTTCTGTTGCAGGAGGCCTTTATTTTTTGGAAGAAATGCCGATACAAAGAATAAATTAGGCTGTATTCGTAAAGTTTGTTGCTTTTGGGCACTTAACTAAATTAGACCTCTGAGTTGATTGGAGCGGAGGGCACTTGAC
>NZ_BCUY01000146.1 GCF_001591465.1 Cytobacillus firmus NBRC 15306 | reverse complement strand
ACATCTCCAACTTTTAATTTGACAATGTCACCTACCTGTAATTCTGTATTAATCCCCATCAAATATAGCTATACATCTCTTTCGACCAATCTCGGATTTTTGGTTTCCTTTTGTCTCCCAGTTTAATCCCAAGTTTTATTTCTTCAATGTCCTTTTTTGGTTTTAACGTTAAACGTTGAAAGGATTTCCTTTTTTGTTTTGTTGTCATTTTTTCACCTTCTAAAATGTATGAAAAATTTGATGTTTAATAACAAAACAGTTCCTTTTTATGTATTAGACAAACCTTAATACGGCGACAAATGCATGCGTTTATCTTTGTTATTACATTTTCAATGTTAAATACCCATAAATAGGATGATTAAGAGGGAGAAACTCTTAAAACTTTGGGATAATATCCGAAAAATGGGAAAAATATTAGTCCTTTCAGGAAATACAATCATCTTATTTTATAAAGGTAGGGGTGTAAAAGAAATTGAAGTTGAGAAAAGAAAAAATGAAAAGTTATAAGAGCTATTGCTGTCAACGAGAAATAGAAGAAATGATGGGGATATGGAAAAGGGGTTATTATCGAAAAAATGGAGCTATACGTCAAAAATAATTTAGATTTAAATTTCCCAAAAATCATTGAATAAAAAATTCTCCATAAAGCAAAATAAAAGAGTAAAAAAAAAATTCAAGGAGGAAATTATCATGACAGTAATAAATGACGTTAAAACAGCTCTAGCAGGATTGAAAAGTGCTCAAGCAAGTTTTGAAACATTTGCTCTTGGTACAGATAATCAACAAGCTAAGCAACTTTACCAAGATGCAGCTAAGCAAACCCAATCCGTTGTAGACAGCATTGAACCACGTGTTCAACAAATCGAACAAGAAGAACCTCAATACAAACAACAGTAATTAGTAAGGCGAAAAAAGGTTGGCCTCTTAACCAACCTTTTTTCAGCTGTTCAAATAATGGAAAAACATGGAGGTGATTTTTTTGAAAGATAAAATAACCACATTGAAAAACCTACTTTTTATTATAATGGTCATTGGTTTCGCATCAGGATGTAATGGTAATCAAAATGAATTTATTCAAGGTAATAGTACTTTTGGTATTTCACAAGTACATACAAGTAAGCCAATTGATCAATCCGTTGCCAATCATGCGAAAGAAAAGATAATTGCCAAGGAAGATATTACAGACGTAAAAGCTGTGAATACTGATAAAGAGCTTATGGCAGCGATTAAAGTTGAGAATTTTGATCGATTTCGATTAAAGAGTATCGAGAAGTCAGTAAAATCCGACTTAGAAAAAAAATATCCCGACTATAAAGTTTTTGTTTCGACTGATAAAAAAATATTCTGGGAGCTTGAAAAGGTCGAGCAAAGACTGAAAAAAAACGATATGAATAAGAAGAACTTAAAAAATGATTTGAACAAACTGAAAAGTCTTATGAAGGAACAAACCTAAAGAGGAAGGATCGAGTTATGTCTAACAATCAAAAGAAACAACTTACTCCTGTGCAACAGGAATATCAAAAATTGCAAAAACAACGAGAGATCAAAAGACCGGTTGTTAAAAATTGTATTAAGGCCTTTTTAACCGGTGGACTTATTTGTTTGATTGGTCAGCTTATTTCAGACTTTTACATTTATTATTTCGATTTTACTGAGCAAACGGCCGGAAATCCGACGGTGGGTACGTTAATTTTTATTACAATGCTTCTTACTGGTTTTGGCGTATATGATCGAATGGCCCAATTTGGTGGGGCTGGAACAGCTGTACCTGTAACAGGTTTTGGCAATGCGGTTATATCGCCTGCCATTGAGCATCGAACCGAAGGATTTGTACTGGGCGTAGGTGGCAACATGTTTAAATTAGCGGGGGCGGTTATTTTATTTGGTGTTTTTTCTGCTTTTGTCATTGCCTTAATTAAAACCACTTTAATCCAGTGGGGTGGTTTATAATGCTAGCAGGTCATCGTACATGGATCTTCGAACAAAAGCCTGTCATTATCTCCACTGGAACCGTTGGTGGACCATTTGAAGCCAATGGTGCTATCCCAGATGATTTCGATACTCTTCATGCTGATTTATGGCTTGGGCAGGATTCCTATGAGAAAGCACATAAAATCCTTTTTGAAGAGGCTTGCCAAAAAGCCATGGAAAAAGGGGGCATACAAAAGGATCAAGTTCAATTTATCCTAGCTGGGGACTTAATCAATCAAATCACCCCAACAAGTTTCGCTAGCAGAACGATTGGAGCGCCTTATTTTGGCTTATTCGGTGCTTGCTCTACCTCGATGGAAGGTCTGGCTCTAGGTGCTTATATTGTAAATACAAAAGGAGCGAAATATTTGTTAACAGGAGCTTCCAGTCATGATACAGCTGTTGAAAAACAATTTCGGTATCCAACTGAGTATGGTGGACAAAAGCCACCTACGGCACAATGGACGGTTACTGGTGCAGGTGCAGCCCTATTAAGTGATTCTGGGGAAGGACCTCATGTCACATCTGCCACAATTGGTCGTGTAATCGATATGGGGTTGACAGATCCATTTAACATGGGAGGAGCTATGGCGCCAGCTGCGGTTGATACCATTGAAGCCCATTTAAAGGAACGAAATGTTGAGCCATCTTATTACGATTTAATTGTAACCGGTGACCTTGGCCAAATCGGACAGGAAGTGTCCATGGATCTATTTAAAAAGCATGGAACTCCTATTAGTGAAGAACAATACCAAGATTGTGGCCTTATGATTTATCGGGAAGGACAACCCGTTCTTGCAGGGGCAAGCGGTGCAGGCTGTTCAGCAACGGTAGTTTATGGGCATTTATTAAACCGCATGAAAAAAGGTGAATTTAAACGAATGTTAGTTGTGGCTACAGGTGCTTTGCTTTCACCGTTGTCCTTTCAGCAAAATGAAACAATTCCTTGTATCGCCCATGCAGTGTCAATTGAATACGGAGGTGAACAATTAACATGATCTATTTTTGGGCTTTTGTCGTAGGCGGTTTAATTTGTATCATTGGGCAAATTATGTTTGATGTATTTAAATTGACACCAGGTCATACCTTAAGTGCTCTTGTAGTGATTGGGGCGCTTTTAGATGGATTTGGACTATACGAGCCTTTGATTGATTTTGCTGGGGCAGGGGCTACCGTTCCGATTACAAGTTTTGGGAATTCGCTTGTTCATGGTGCGATGCAGGAAGCAGAAAAACATGGGTTAGTTGGTGTACTGACAGGAATGTTTGAAGTAACTAGTTCTGGTATTTCAGCTTCCATTGTTTTCGGCATGATAGGAGCTTTAATTTTTAAGCCAAAAGGATAAGGAGAATTAGGATGACAGTAGGATCAGATGTTAAACAGTGTTTTGCCAGTCTAAAAGGGGTAGAAGCAAGTCTCTCAAGTTTAGCATTACGGACTCTTGATGATGAATCGAAGCGAACTTTGCATGAGGCTATGATGGTAATACACGAAGTAACAAAAGATTTAAAAAAAAGAGTAGGAGAACTAGAAGGAGAGGAACTTCAGTACAAAGGTTTCTAGAAAAACTATATTTACAGGGGGTGTAAGCAGTGCCTGAATGGTTAGAGGTGGTAATACGGTCATTATTATTTGTCGTTGTCCTGTTTTTAATCACAAAATGGTTAGGGAAAAAGCAAATTTCCGAACTAACTTTCTTTGAATATGTCACCGGTATTTCTATTGGGAATATTGGTGCAGAAGTGGCTATAGGACTTGAACGGAACATTTTTCACGGAATTATTGGAATTGTCATTTTTGCGGCTATTCCCTTTTTCGCTGGTTTAATTTCATTAAAAAGTAAACGTTTTCGCAATTTTATAGAAGGAAAAGCAACTGTATTTATCAAAGATGGGAAGATTATGGAAGATAATTTAAAAAAGGAAAGATATACGACAGATGAACTGTTAGATCTCCTTCGCAGGAAGGATGTCTTTCAAGTCTCTGATGTAGAATTTGCTGTTTTAGAGGCAACAGGTGATTTATCTGTGATGCTAAAGAAAGAAAATCAACCTTTAACAGCAAAGGATATAAACTTGAAGGTTGCTTCAATCAAGGAGCCTCAGACCATTATTATGGATGGTACAATAATGGATGAACCACTAGCCACGATTGGACGAAGTCGGGCTTGGCTACAAACTGAATTAGAAAAACTAGGGGTAACGATTGAAAATGTATTTCTGGGACAGGTTAATTCTTACGGAGAGTTAACGATTGATCTGTTTGACGATAAATTACAAGTCGCACCCCCACAAGAAAGACCCTTAATTCTTTCAACCTTGAAAAAATGTCAAGCAGACTTAGAACTATTTGCTCTTGGAACGGAATCAAAAGAGGCCAAACAAATGTATAGGTTAAACAGTGAAAAATTACAAGAAGCCATTGATAAAGTGACCCCTATTTTAAAAGGATAAGGATTTAGCTTAGATTCATACATGACGAAAAAAAGATACCATTTTTAATTGAAAAAAGTTTAAAAACCTTAGTCCAATTTCGGACTAAGGTGAATTTTTTTACGAGGTGTTAGAAGTGTCTATTTTTTTAGTTAAAGTTATTTTTATCTATATTGTGTTTATTGTAGCAGTAAAAATTTTAGGGAAATCAGCTCTAGCCCAACTTACCCCTCATGATTTTGGAGCGATTCTTTTTTATCTTAATCGAAATTTAAAGGAAAGTAGATATCCTTTACCTGAGCTGTTGTCTAATTTAGGAACATCAGGATATCCGGATATTCACGATATTGAATATGCGATTTTGGAAGCAACAGGTGAAATTAGCATTTTTCCAAGAAAAGAATTAGTTCCTATTACTCCAAAAGATTTACATATGAAAGTGGAATACCGCGGATTACCCATAGCCGTTTTCATTGAAGGGAAAGTGCAAAAGCGTAAATTAAAATTTATCAACAAAAATGAAAAGTGGTTAAAGGAAGAACTT
>NZ_BCUY01000145.1 GCF_001591465.1 Cytobacillus firmus NBRC 15306 | reverse complement strand
TTTCTATATGTTCCTTCAAGAGCTGAACCACATGCGCACCAACCAGATTGAAAATCCAAGTGAGGCAAACGTTTTACGTACAACACAGATGCACCTCCTAGCAAATGCTAGGAGATAATTATGTAAGACGGGGTACCGCCAACATTTCGCGGAAAACATACGTTAAGCAAAATTCGACATAGAAAAAACACGTTTTCTATACGCTAAGACTGTCATAGGTGTAACAAAACTTATGTTTTACTTATTAACTGAACATAGATAAAGAGATAAATTATTGAACATTAACAGGTAAGGAAAAGTCTCCATAAATCCATTATTTATAGGGTGTTCAGTATCTCTGGTTTTTTGAACAATACCTTAACGTATGTTTTCAGCGTTTTGCTGGTAGGACCCCTTAGACAACTAGGTGACCTAATAATGTCTCAATTTTAGACATTCCTTTTTTTCAAAACCAATATCATTTAATGCTTATTAAACAAATGCACCCGTTCGTAATATAAGGTTAGCCAGATATTTCTGGTTGACCTTTTTATTTAGGGTCTTAATATAACGGTAGTCGGGGTAGAACGTCGCACCCGTGGGTTAAATCGCGACAGCTAAACTGTTCACCCCCTACTTGTATAAACATGTTTCAGGCTGGTTGGGACAATGATCCCGTTTAACAAGCGAACCTATGACATTACAAGAAGCCTTAGGGGATACCGACAAATTGAGTTTTAGGAGGAGAAATGCATGAATCCAGTCGTAGGCCTGGATGTATCAAAAGGAGAAAGTCAGGTTCAGGCGTTTTCAGATAAAAGCAATCCTAATCGGAGAAGCTTTAGCATTAATCATAACCTTAAAGGATTGGGGAACTTACTTGAATTCCTGAATGAGGTCAAAAAGGCAGCCCTTGGTCATCAACCTTCGATCGTTTTAGAATCAACTGGACATTATCATACTCCAGTTATTCAATTTTTAGAGGAACATAAGTATGTATACATCATTGTTAATCCTCTTATATAACATAGGGCCAAGAGTTCTAGTTTGCGGAAGGTAAAGACAGATGCAGCAGATGCTTATCACCTTTGTGAACTCTTTTATAAAGAGGACCTGGAGCCTTATAAAAAACGGGGCATACATCTTCTGAACCTACGGAATTTAACGAGGCAACAAGAGAACCTTGCGGAAATTACGGCTAAAACAAAGATCCAGCTTCATACCTTATTGGATCAGGTATTCCCCGAGTATAGAGGGGTTTTTGGGAGTTTCTATTCAAAGGTATCATTGCTCACCCTGCTTGAGTTTCCAACATCAGAGGCAGTTTTAAGTGCTAGTGAAATTGATATCACCGAGAGGTATGTAAAAGCCGTTCAAAGCTTTGGGCAACAGAAAAAGCAAAGAAACTAAGAGAGGCGGCCCTCCGAAACCCATTCCAAAGAAATCTTTACCAGAGTCATATCTTTAACCTTGAGTTATTGATTAAAATTGTTCTTCAATACGAAGAGCATCTATCAAAGTTATCAGCTGAAATAGATGCCCTGGCTAAAGAAATTGAAGAATATAAACTACTCCAATCTATCCCTGGAATCGGAGAAAAAATCGCGGCAACGATTATCTCTGAGATTGGGGAAATAGATCGGTTTGATAATGCCAAAAAACCCGTTGCATTCGCAGGTGTCGATCCCAGCGTTTACTCTTCAGGTAAGTTCACTGCCTCGGTTAACAGGATTACCAAACGAGGCTCCAGCAGACTCCGCCATGCCTTATACATGGCAGTTCAAAGTGGTATTAGAGACGCTCGAAAAAAGAAGACGACCGATAAAATCATTCTACGAAAATAAAAGACTGAGAGAGTTTTATGACAAGAAACGGGAAGAAGGAAAAACCTTCAGAGTAGCTGTAATAGCCTGTGTAAATAAGCTTCTGCATTGGATTTATGCCTTACTAAAAAGTAAAACCACTTTCCATGATATTGTTTAGAAACAATATCTAACTAAATAAAACAAAACCTTCCAATTCGGCAACTGAAGGTTATTTGGGTTGCATATTTTTAGCATACCACACTATAAAAATCTTTTTCGTTGAAAAATGTTGACAAACTATTAGCTGATTTTGTTTAAGTACATTTCTTCACAAACTTATTACAGGGATGCTGACCCTTTTCTTGAATAAGAAAGAGCCGCCTGGTTTTGGCAGCTCTATTTTTTCATCATCAATTAATTTTTCAAATAATGTATACCTGCCTCACTATCTTTTACAAAAACCTGCATAATCCCGATCACTTTTTCATTCACTAATACCTCTAATTCCCACATACCAGATTCCGTAAAAGTAATTGAAGTTGAGGCTATTGATGTTGGAGTAAATTCATGCTTTTTTGCTGCATTGAATGAATTATTATCATTTAAGGGCGATGGTTTATATTTTTTAGGTAAATCTTTTATCGATTTTTCTTTATTAATAATTTTTCCTTTGGATACAAAGTCTTGTCCCGTCTCTTGATTCTTCCCTTTTATCTTTAGGTTTCCCGTAAGCTGCTGGTTATCGGATGTCCAAAATAGCCAATCCATTTGATTGTCTTTCCCTTTTATCAGCGGTATTTCCAAAAAACCAAACTTACCTCTTTCTCCTCTAACCTCATAAAGCATCAGTACATCTTTTACTTTTTCATTTATTGTAAATGTAGGTGTCTGCTCTGATGGATTACCAGGAGGAATTTTAGTAGAGTTGCTTTTTGCATCTTCTTCATAAGTTGGCTCTTTAGCTTTTACATATTTTGCATTATTTTCTTCAAACGAACAACCAGTAAGCAGCAGTAAGCAAATTCCTAAAAAATAAAATGACCTCATATTTACTCCTTATTCGTTAATACAATCAATTGTATTGTTCCAAAAATAGGAGGAAACATTCTTTAAGGTTTTTTATAATCGGTAAAATTCATAAATGGGAGGAATTCATTAATTTGTGTAGCTGGGGATGATGGCTGCTGCGGTCCTTTTTTCATGTACAAAAAAATGTTCAACCAGATATATCGTAAGTCCGAAATATAAATACAGAATTGAACTTACCAACATTATAAAAATTTCCAGGAACAGTTTAACATTTACCAAATAAACTGTTCCTAATTTTAAGTTTATTTATTATCAAAAGGTCGGAGCAGGAAATTCATCAATTTTGATACGAAGTAAACTATAAGGTTTCTGTCGTAAGTCTTTTCCATAATGAAATCTAGGCTGTCGATGTAATTGGTTCACAATGACATACAAATATTGATCCGGACCAATTGAAAAAGTATCCGGCCACAACATTCTCGGGTCATGTATGATCGTTTCCATTGTGCCATTTGGCAATATCTTGCGGATACAGTTGTGTTCATAATCTCCAGCATAAACAGTTCCCTTTGCATCAGTGATCATTCCATCAGATGCACCTTTTTCTCCCCAATACTCCACATGATAAGGTAATTCCATGTCCGGTATGCTTCTGTCTCTCAGGGCTTCTGTTGTGATCGAGAACAGATGACGACTGGTTAGTGGACAAAAAAATAATACCCTTCCATCAGGCGAAATCGCAATACCGTCAGAAGCCAGTCTAAATGGAGAAGTACTGCCATCTTTATTTCGATTCATTAATACTTTTCCTTCTACTTTCGGTATAAAATAGGGATCGGGTGAAGTTGAATTTGCCCCATTTAACCGTCTGAAGGCGTTTCCATCTGCTAAATCTACGACGATTATTGCTCCTGGTCCTGTTGAAGAAGAATCCGTTATATAAGCATACCCTGCTTTTCCAACACGAAAATCAAAACGGACATCATTCAAATAAGTTGTAGGCAGGACAACATCTTCTGTAAAGGTATATACTTTTCTTATTGTATTCGTTTCTAGATCAACAGCGACTAATTTTGCCCCCCCTTTAATAGGTTCAGAAAAATTGGGTGCAGCTGTATCTAATACCCAAAGTGTTCCCCTTCCATCAGCAACTACACTTTGGACACTGATAAAAGTCCTTGTAAAATTCTCGGGGTTAACCAAATTGGTTTGTAAATTAGGATAAGGCTGCAATTTATCCTCAACAATTTCCGCCACCGTAAATTTAACATCGTCTCCCCATTTCGGGAAGCAAATGAAAATACGACCGGTTTCTGAAACAGTAACACCTGTAGGCATAGCCCCATAAAATGGATAAACCAGTTCAAAATTACCGAAATATTTTTCACTAGGTAACATAGGTATCATCATATCCTCCTTAAGCATCAAACGGGATATCACCTATATATGATTTATATTTTTTCTAGTGCATGTTTCTTAATAAGTTTTTTTCTATAAAACATTAACCTCTATCGATTCAACAACTAAAGTCGGTCGGAATAAAAAACAACTCCCTTTAAGATTTTAACTTTCTAAATATTCAAAGCTATACTATGCTCCCTTAATGATCAAGGTCTAGACATTTACCTATATAAAGCGCAGAGTTTTTCTAATTTCGATGGCCATGAAAAAGACTTGCTTTAAATAACAGAGGAACAAACAAAATCAACTAGGCATTCGTCCTGGACGATTTTGTTTCTCTTGGTACAAACAATCAACAAGCCAAACAGCTCTACCAAGATGCCGCTAAACAAACCCAATCCGTTAGCAATAATGTAGAACCACGTGTTTAACAAATTGAACAAGAAGAACCTCAATACAAACAACAATAAAGAGTATGGTGAAAAGGTTGGGTGAGAGACCAACCTTTTTTAAGCATTCCATTACTGGTAAAACATGGAGGGAATTTAATAAAGGTTAGCTTTTGGTCCCATAAAAGATTATTTTCCTTTAATTAAGGATGTTATGAAACCCACAGCGATTATAGCTATACATGAATAAAGGAAGGCATCTAATTTTAATAAAGCCAGACCTGCCAACACAATAATTCCATCTATCAGTATAATTACAAGTGCAATCACTAGTGTTGCATTAATTTAAATTAACTATTAAAACATTTG
>NZ_BCUY01000144.1 GCF_001591465.1 Cytobacillus firmus NBRC 15306 | reverse complement strand
CATTGAAGGGACTGGCAAAGCTGTAGGGGATACATGGGATGGGCTGAAGTCGACCTATGAGCTGGGCCGAACCATCATGGGGCCGTTCAGTCCGCTGTTTTTGGGCAGTGAATTGCTGTTTAACCGTGACCAGCTGCTCGAAAACCAAAGGAAGCACCAGGAATTTTATCTAGGAATTTTAAATGACCCCATCGGAAAAGTACGCAAGGCTATGGATATGCCGAAATACATATGGTCTGCTGTTACCAATGCCTGGAAGAGGGATGTTGTCAATGGTGATGCTAAAAGCCGGACAGCCTTTTTTACCTATGGCCTGACTTCCCTTGGAATTGGTATCCTCGGAGATAAAGGAATTGGTAAAGCCGGTACAATAGCCAAGACGGTAGGCCAGGCTACTAAGGGAGGGAAGAGACTTTCTTTTCAGACGCATGGACCAACACCAGCAATGGTAGGAAGAGCAGCTCAGGACCCAGTACCTTACAATGTACTTCATAACTCTTTGTCACAGATTAAGAAGTTAACAGTTGAGGGGTATAGAGCCAAGCCTACAGATAAAATTGAAAAAGATGATTACTTTATCGGTACATTAAAGGGAGAAAAAGTCCACTTAAAAGGCGTGAAAGTAGAAGAGATTATATATACAAAAAGACTTCCAGAAGAAACTGCGCAATTAAGAAGAACCTTTAATAATTCTGTTAAGAAAAGTTTCCTTAAAACGTTTGCTAACGATCCGATAAGAATACAATTTCTTAGAAACGCAGGGTTAGTTGATAATGATATTGCCAGAATGAAAGATGGCCTTAATCCAAAGGGATGGCAAGTCCATCACAATTTACCTTTAGATGATGGTGGTACCAATGATTTTACTAACTTGGTATTGAAAAAAAATGATCCATATCATAAAGCAGTTACCAATGAACAAAACTCTCTAACAAGAGAATTAACTCCTACACAAAGTAAGAGGATTAATTGGCCAATGTTTGAAGATGAGGTTTACCCACCGGAACCTTTTAAATAAAGAAGGGATGAGCAGATATGGCCCAATGGAAAGAATTATTGATACAAATAAAAAAAATTGAAGAGAAATATGGAAGTTCACTAAGGAATCCAGTTACGGATATGGAGATAAGCAAGTTGCAGCTGGACATTCAGAAGAAATTAGGGAATATTGAATTACCAAAGTCTTATGTAGATTTTTTGAAAACTGTAAATGGATTAGACTTTAATGGATTGGTCATTTATGGTGTTGATGAACATCTACTTGATGACCAAGAAGCTGAAAATCTTCATGGGTTTATTGATACAAACGAGATTTGGTATGAAAATGAATGGCAAAAGCAATATATATTTTTGGGGGACTCTGATACAGCCTGGTACTGTTTAGACCTGAAGAAGGAAATATTTCTTGAATTAGACAAACCCTCCGGAACCCAGATCCAATCATTTGATAGTTTTGATTCCATGTTAACTGAGGCTTTACAAACAACTTTATAATAACGGTTTCCAAAAGGCTGTTTTCGCAAAGTTTGTTGCTATTTATATTATATTTACTGAGTTGATTGTAGTGGAATGTGCGTGATCCTCGAAAATGCATGCACATTTTCTTGGTGCGGCGTGTACTCAAGGAAGCTTATTCAATGTCCTACGGGAGTAGCGTGAAAGGTGAGACCCCACAGACGCGCAGCGTCGAGGAGGTTCAGGTTGGGGAAGCTGAAAACCAACGTTCAGTACAAGTTGGAACATCCTCTCTGAGCTGTTTGCTGAACTAGAGTAAGCAAAATCGTTTGCCCATTTGTGAAGAGATGTACTTAAAGAACGGGTGCTCAATAACAACGACTAATTTATAACAAAGAAAACTCGCCATTTAGGGGCGAGTTTTACTTTTATTGTTATATTGGATGTCAAAAGGATTGTCATTCCTGGGCATTTTTTTAGAACAGTACTTCAAAATGGAACCCTTTACTGTGCAAGATGGGGATTTTGAGTTCATATGATTTTGGTCAGATCCTTAGGACTTTCAATCTTCATTTGCTCCAGTTCGAGCTTCATTTTTTCGGTTTCAAGCAAAAAGTTTTCCTGCTTCAGCTTTTCCAGGGTGATTTCATCTTTTATCATATTATGTTTGATCTTTGCGAGTTTTTGAGTATGAACAGTCATGATGGCAATGATGGGAATAGAAAAAGTCATAACCACAGCAATAACACCTGTCAAATTTCCTGCACCTCACATTTGATTGAATTAGAAAAAATTGTCTTTTATGTTTATAATAATAGCAAATCACAAGGGATATACAAGGGGTGTCTTAAATTGACCGGAATTTTTATTAAAAGAATTTATGACCCATACGAAGAAGAGGACGGCTATCGGGTGCTGATTGACCGGCTGTGGCCCCGCGGAATTAAAAAGGAAGACGCCCGTTTGTCAGCATGGGATAAAGAGGCTGCGCCGAGTCATGAGCTCAGAAAAGGGTTTAACCATAAGCCTGAGCTTTTTAAAGATTTTCGGGAAAAGTATCTTGAAGAGCTGCGGACACATGATGATAAAATCCGCAAAATAGATGAGCTGGCAAGAATGGCAGAAGAGCAGAAAGTTACTTTATTATATGCTGCGAAAGATCCCGTTCATAACCATGCGCGAGTTTTGTGTGAGGAAATCAGGAGAAGGAAGGTTTAGTCTTTCCAAAAAGCAGGGAAAGCAAGATAGAAAGAATAGAGTTCATCTTAAATACAGGAGGAAATGATATGAATACAGATATCCAAAAAGAAGAAAATCGTTTTTTTATGAATGATGAAGAAGGAAATATGATAGCGGAAATTACGTATATTCCAAGCGGTGATTCTGTCATAACCATAGACCATACATATGTAAGCGACTCTCTGCGCGGACAGGGAATTGCAGGAAAGCTTCTGGAAAGCGTCGTTCAGGAGGCACGCAGCAAGGGATATAAGATTGTGCCTGCCTGCTCATATGCCAAAGCTGTTTTTGACCGAAAGAGCGAATATCAGGATTTGCTTGCAAACTAAAGGAGGTTTTCTGAATGGATGCAAAAAGAATGAATGTAAATGGAACAGCCATTTCATACTATGATGAAGGCAAAGGGGAGCCCCTTGTATTGCTGCATGGATTTTGCGGCAGCAAAGATTATTGGACAAAGGTGATTCCATTATTGGCAGAGGACTTTCGCGTGATTGCGGCCGATCTTCCGGGACATGGAGGTTCAGGGCTGCCAGAAGGCGAACCGTCTATTGAGAGGATGGCTGAAGCAATCGAAGGGGCTATAGATGAGCTGGGTCTTGGAAAAGTATCTCTTTTCGGCCACTCATTAGGCGGCTATGTAACCCTTGCATTTGCTGAAGCATATGAGGACAAGCTGAAGTCTTTTTCCCTTATCCATTCAACAGCGAGCCCGGATTCCGAAGAAGGGAAAAAGGGAAGGGATGTCGCTGCCGGTAAAATTGATAAAGAGGGTATCGAATCCTTTATAGATGGACTGGTGCCGAAGCTTTTTGCACCAGGGGAGAAACATCCAGACGAAATTCAACTCGCAAAAGAAATTGGCTATCGTACAAGTGCTGAAGGGGCAAAGGCTTCCCTGAAAGCGATGAAACAGCGCGGTGACCGCAGTCATGTTTTAAAAAGGACAGAGCTGCCGGTATTAATTGTTGCTGGAGAACAGGACGAGATTGTCCCTCCTGAAAAATCATTTGCAGTTAAAGGATCTAACATCAATCAGGTGTCCATTGATGCTGCTGGGCACATGAGCATGTATGAAGCACCGGAAGAACTTGCAGAGGCTATCCGCGGGTTTTTGAAGGAGTAAGCAGTCTCTGTTTTGGAACGCACATAAAATTTTTTA
This sequence comes from Cytobacillus firmus NBRC 15306, assembly GCF_001591465.1. Lineage (GTDB taxonomy): Bacteria > Bacillota > Bacilli > Bacillales > Cytobacillaceae > Cytobacillus > Cytobacillus firmus. The sequence goes on along the minus strand of NZ_BCUY01000144.1, from coordinate 1,208 downwards.
TCCGCACATAAATTTGTGTTATCCGCACACAAAAAATCTTATCCGCACATAAATTTGCGTTATGCGCACATAAAGCTCTCACTGTGCCATCAAATTAATCATTTTTGCGATTGAAATATAGAAAAAAAGCTCCTTTTCATCCGAAAAGGAGCTTTTGCTTATTTAAAAATAACGGAAATGATCTCGTCTGTTGTCATTCCGCTTTCTATTTCAAATGTGCCGGGGCGCAGATCATTCTCAAGACCGCGTTTTTCTACTTCTTTATAGAATTGGATGCCGCTTTCAATAATATGGGCTTTTTCAAGCGCGTTCCCCACATCAATGCTGGTCATGCCCATTGATACGGTTAAAATAGTCCGGTAAACAACTTTTTCGCCGGTTTTGTCATCGGTCTTCTTTTCTTCTTTATCCTCTTTTTTCTCGGTGGACTTTGCGGCAGCAGCAAGCTGCTTGCTCCATTCATCTTCCGTGTTGATGACGTAGCCTTTGGATGCCAGCAGGTCAATCATTTCTTCATCTGACAGCTTTTCCGCTTTCTGTTCTTTATCCGATGGCTTTTCAGTACTCTTTGCTTCAGAAGGTCCAAATAGATAGACACTTCCCGTCAAAATGGCAGCCGCTAAAAGGCCCGCTGCAAAACTGCGCAAGGAATTTGGTGTCATTGGGCAACCATGCTCCTTTCACCCTTGTTCGCTGAATAAGGCAAGAGCATCAGATCAACCTCGTTAGGCGTAAGCTGTTTTTTTAATGCAATGCTTTCATTGGAATATCCCCGTTTATGCATATCCAGTACTTCGCGAAGCAGCAATCTTTCTTCTGATGGCCCGCTCATAGCTCCTGATTGCTTCGCCGTAATCTCTGCGTCCAATTCAATATTTCTGATCTGCTGCTGAAGCTCATGAATTTCATTTTTTAGTGTAAAAGTAACCTGATCAATTTGCTGCTCAATATTTGATTTTGACTGCGCCGTTTTTAAAAACGATAAAATGAGCAGCACGACTGCTGAACCAAATAATATGGCAATTACCCATCCCATCCTAAAATCCTCCCTTATGTAAACACTTTTTTTCTCGGTATCTATTTTTTTACCAAACTAAATTATACCTTTATTGCGGGGGGATTTCGAATGATAACCTCAAAATAACACGATAGTCCTGTTTTTATCGCAGTTTAACGGGCAGTAAGACCCCTTTTTCAAGACTCAGAGG
>NZ_BCUY01000143.1 GCF_001591465.1 Cytobacillus firmus NBRC 15306 | reverse complement strand
CCCCACTTATCCTCATTTGATTCCTCTGAGTCTTGAAGTGGAGGTTTTACTGCCCGTTAGACTGCGATAAAAACCGGGAGCCTCTTTCTAATAGGAGGCTCCTTTTCTGAAAAAATAATTCCTACTATTTCACCCCGAAAAATGGTATTATAGAAATCAATCAGATTATTAGCTTAGGAAAAGCGTTAAAATGCATATATTAAAAGACATTACAGAAAGGGCGGTCATGAGAATGACAGGAAAAGTTTATTTAGTAGGTGCCGGACCGGGTGACCCGGACCTGATGACTGTTAAGGGAATGAGATGCCTGCAGGAGGCAGATGTTGTTCTGTATGATCGTCTCGTAAACCGTGAACTATTAAACTATGCGAAAAAAGAAGCTCAGCTGGTGTATTGCGGCAAGCTCCCCAATCATCATGTGATGAAACAGGAAACCATTAATCATCTGCTCGTCAAATATGCGAAAAAAGGTCTTCAGGTCTGCCGGCTGAAAGGCGGAGATCCATTTGTATTCGGCAGGGGCGGGGAAGAGGCAGAAGAGTGTGCCAATCATGATGTGCCATTTGAAATTGTGCCTGGAGTCACTGCAGGAATCGCGGCATCTGCTTATGCGGGGATTCCGGTCACACACCGGACCTTAAGCAAAAGTTTCGCATTTGTCACAGGACACCAGGCAGGAAACGAAGAAGCTGAGCACCAGTGGGCCCATCTGGCACATGCAGTAGACACGATATGTGTATATATGGGAGTTTCCCATTTGCCTAATATTGTGAAGAACCTCATTCAAAACGGAAAATCCCCTCAAACACCGATTGCCCTCGTGCACTGGGGAACACTTTCAGAGCAGCGGACCGTTACAGGCACGCTTGCTACTATTGAGAACAAAGTGAAAGAATCAAACATCACGAATCCAAGCATGATCGTCATTGGGAATGTTGTCGCCATGCACCATAAAATTAATTGGTTCGAAGAAGAAATTCCACCGCATCTGCCTGCTGTCCAAGGGTAGGCGGCGGTTTTAAAAAGGAGGGAGCCTAACTAATGAAGGCGGTCCTATACATCGGCCATGGCACACGTTCCAAAAAAGGAGCTGCCGAAGCAAACCTTTTTATCGAAAGTGTTATGAAAAAAGTCGATGCTCCCATTCAAAAGATTTGTTTTCTGGAATTAACAGAGCCTGATATTGAAACCGGCTTTGAATACTGTGTCCGTAAAGGCGCCTCCGAAATTGTCATTGTCCCTTTATTTTTACTCGCAGCCGGCCATATCAAGAAGGATATTCCTGAAGAGCTTGCCCCTTTAATAGAAAAATATCACGGCATCATCGTAAAGATGGCGGACCCTTTTGGAGTCCAGGACACTATTCTAGACGCCATTGCAGAGCTTGTTACAGCAGATGCCCAGCCGATATCTCCTTTAGATTCTGTTTTAATTGTGGGAAGAGGCAGCAGTGATCCTTCCATTCTAAGAGCTTTTGACTCTATCAAAAACGGAATCAGCAAACGTCTCCGTGTGAAAAATGTGCAGGTCTGCTATCTGGCAGCCGCTGCTCCGTCCTTCCAGGATGGTCTTGAATCCATATGCCAGAAGGCAAGCGGCAATGTGATTGTCATCCCATATCTACTATTCTCGGGGCTTCTGCTAAGTGAGGTAATAAGAGAGGTAAATAAGAAAGTAAAGGCAGGTTACTCTGTGAATCTTACTGATACGCTGGGAAAACATGCCGCTATCCAAAATCTGGTCGCTGGAAAAGCGAATGGAGAGGTGAATGTGAATGCAGCCGTTATTCATTGATTTAACCAGCAAGAAGATCGTTATTGCTGGCGGCGGCAGAATTGCCTTACGAAAAGCGAAAACACTTGATGGAGAAAATGCCCAAATTACGTTTGTTGCTCCTGATTTTACAGATGAGCTTCTTCATTTAGCCCATCAAAGAGGCTATGAGCTCATTCAGCGGGAAGCTTCCGCAGATGATTTTAAAGATGCTTTTTTATCCATTCTGGCCACAAATGAACGTGAAGCTAACCATGCCTTGGCTAAATCGCTGGATTCAGGTCAGCTGGTCTGCGTTGTCGATGAAGCAGGAGAAGGAAATGTAATCTTTCCGGCAGCTGTAAGGCGCGGTCCTCTTCAAATTGCTATCACCTCCAATGGTGCAAGCCCAAAGCTGACCCGGATGTTAAAAAAACAGCTGGATGAACAATTTGATAAAAGCTGGACAGGATATTCAGAATTTCTGGGAAACTGCCGCGATTATATTAAAAAGCTTTCTATCCCTCCTTCGGAAAAAAATGAACTGCTTGCCGAACTCCTGGATGATCGTTATCGACTTTCAGAGGATGAGAGGGAACGCAAATGGGCATATCTGCAGTCATTAGAATAAACAAATCCTCAACCGTGTCCTGGCACACGGTTGTTTATTTTGTTTATTGTGCAAATTCACTATGGTACATTGTTAGTAATGAATCGTGGAAGGCGGCGTGTAAAGTGCATTTTTTAACCTTTGAACTTGCTCAGGAAATAGTGGAGCGCACGATGAAAATTCTTAATAAAAACATAAATGTTATGAATGAAGAAGGCATCATAATCGGATCAGGTGAAAAGAAAGGATCAATAAATGGCAGCGGAACTCGTTCTGGAGCAGTCCTGCAAATCCCGAGAACCGTAATTGTTCTCAAGCTGCAAGAAGAACTTGCTGTTATTTCAACTTTGATATTTGGAGTCTTTCAGCTTTTTGGCTAAAGAAAGGGGAAAACAGGAATGAAAATAGTCATTGCGCCAGATTCATTTAAAGAGAGTTTATCGGCACTTGAGGCAGCGAATGCCATTGAGCGAGGGTTTAAAGCGATCTTTCCCAATGCACAATACAAAAAAATGCCGATGGCCGACGGCGGAGAGGGAACGGTGCAATCGCTGGCTGATGCAACGGGAGGAACGATCATAGAGCGATCAGTTACTGGACCTCTCGGGGAACCTGTTAAGGCTTTCTTTGGCCTGATGGGCGATGGAAAGACAGCTGTCATTGAGATGGCCGCTGCCTCTGGCTTGCATCTGGTTCCTAAAGAAATACGGAACCCCTTGCTGACGTCCACGAGGGGAACAGGTGAATTAATCGCTGCAGCAATGGACACAGGAGTGAAGCACATCATAATTGGAATTGGCGGAAGTGCCACAAATGATGCCGGGGCAGGAATGATACAAGCTTTAGGCGGAAAGCTTCTTGACAAAACCGGCAGCGAAATCGGCCCGGGCGGAGGATCGCTTGCTGATCTTTCAGCCATCGACATGTCAAACCTTGATTCAAGGATTCGGGACGTCCATTTCGAAGTGGCCTGTGACGTTGATAACCCATTAACTGGTCCAAGAGGTGCTTCCGCTGTCTTTGGCCCCCAAAAAGGCGCGACCCCTGAGATGGCAGAGCTGCTGGATCGGAATCTGGGCCATTTTGCAGATGTTGCTGAACATGCACTCGGCAAACCGTTCCGCGATATAGAGGGGGCAGGAGCGGCTGGAGGCATCGGCGGAAGTCTGCTTGCCTTCTTAAATGCTGACTTAAAAAGAGGGATTGAAATCGTTCTTGAAGCGGTTAACTTTGAGGAAGAAGTAAAAGGTGCTGACCTTGTCATTACAGGCGAAGGCAGGATTGACAGCCAGACGATTCATGGAAAAACTCCGATTGGGGTGGCAAAAGCGGCGAAGAAGCACGGAATACCCGTCATCGGTCTTGCAGGTTCCTTATCGGACGACAGCCATATTGTGCATGAACATGGTATTGATGCGCTATTCAGCATTGTTCCTGGCGTGATAACCCTTCCGGATGCCTTTGAGAAAGCAGCCATTTATATGGAAAGAACAGCGAGGAACATAGCAGCCCTTATGAAAATGAATAATGAGAAGCTGTGAGATTCAGCTTCTTTTTTTAATAGATAATAATAATGTTATGTAAACTATAAAGAAAGAAAACGAAAAAGGACTGCGGGCAGTCCTTTTCAATTACCTGTGATTATAATAAGCACAAAATATCCAATCATCGTGACCAGCCCAAAAGGAACCCCGAATACGGCCCACTCTTTACTTGTAATCTTCAGTTTCCCGGCAGCAATGATATTGGGAATATTCCCGGGAATCAGCATTCCGCCGCTGATCAAGAGTCCAAGGAGAATGGATTGAACGGTAAAATGATCCATGGATGGGCTGATTTCAGCCGCTGCAAGGGTGGCATTGTCCAGGACAGCAGAAATCATATTGATCCAATATAACAAAAGCGGATTTAAACCGATTAAAAAATGATTGATTAACGGTTCAAAACCGGCCCCAAGCATCGTCAGACCCATGACGAAAAAATAAATCTTCAGAGCTCTGACAAAAATTTCTTCATAGCTTTCACTGGCAGGCTTCTTGGTAAAGGAAGCTTTTCCAGAAACAGGCGGTTTTACAGCTATCACTGCCATTATTCCGAAAAATACGAGGGCGATGATAATTTGCGGTCCAACCAATTCCATCAAAAAGAAAAAGTCTTCTTTCAATTTACTGATTGCAATGGTGGAAAGCGGTTCCCCGATCGGCGTCAATGCAGCGCCAAGGCCAATCGAAAAGCAGGCGAGCACCGTCAGCCTGACTTCTGAACTTCTGTCCAGCCTTAGGGCACTGACAATTAACACAAGAACCAGCGCAGCGATAATAGCGGTAATGACACTTGAAATTAATCCAAGGAAAATGACAATCAAAGCTGCAAATAATCGAAACGGCATACGCCGGCTTACTGAAAGGATGCTTTTTTCCAGATTTGCCTGAAACCATTTAAACAAGAGGCCCGCAATAAAGACAGCAAGTGTAATTTTTACAGGCTCCTGTGCCGCTTGTACAAAAAGGCCGCTATTCAGAACTCCGCTTGCAAGTGCTGCTGCAAGCCCCATTAAAAATAAAAACATCTCCAGATTTTTTTCCACAAACTCAGAAAGAAAAGGCATGACAAGAACAATAATGAAAATAACCACTAACAAATAAATCATAAATCCTGCTCCATTTGGTTATTTTCCCAGCTTAATCACAAGGAATATTACATGCATATGCAAACCCCCGGACAAACTTGCCATAAAGTCAATCAGCGGGGAGTGCTT
>NZ_BCUY01000142.1 GCF_001591465.1 Cytobacillus firmus NBRC 15306 | reverse complement strand
AAAGATTTTAAAAAATAATAAAGCTTCAAAATTAATCTTTAGTTATTACTAACGCTTCCTTTACTTTTGAGAGCCAAATTTATTCTCTATTTCCTTGAAGTCTTTGCTATCAATATCTGGTGGTTCTTTATCATTTTCTCTTAATGTCCAATTAAAAAATCCAGAAATCAATGCAAATATGAGCGAACCTTGCGAAGCAATCTCAATATTCACCATAAATGTATCGAGTAACTCCATTAACACAAAAGTGAGACCTGTATTCAAAATAAATGACAACCAGCCGTTGCTTGATTGAATAATACCAACAGATCTCAAAGCTTTTGGTATCGCATTTGTAATGAGTGAGAGAGGTATTTCAAGGAATACATACATAACAAAGAAAAATACTAAAGCACTGATTGAATTATATTGTAATCCGAGTAACCTTAAAAATATGTATTCAAAAAAGGTAATACCAAACAAAATTATTAGTACGATAGATGTACAGATAACTATTGTTTTAATTTTATTTATCTTAAACGACTCCTTCCTAAATTTGCCCGTTAATTTAAGTACAACGCTTCACAACCTCTCTTAAATTTTATCATTATATTCAATTTTCTTTAAAGCTATTGTTCCAGAAAATGGCCCGATTGCTGAATACAACTTATCTTTTAACGGCATTGTCATATTACACAGAAAATCAAACAGGGAGGGAAAATCGTAGATCTTAAATTCCCTCATAAATCTTCCCAAATTTAATTTTCATTTGTTCTTTAATTTCTTTATTTTCCTTCTCTAAATCTTTGATTCTCTTCCGTAAGGAAGAAATAATTACATCTTTAGATGCGTCACTCATATTTCTTTTAGCTTGTTTTATTGAAGGGAGACCTTCTTGTTGATTGCGAAGTGTTTCGATTCGTTCTCGGAGTTCTGTATTTCTGTATAGAAATGCTTTTGAAACCCCTGATTCTGCAGAAACAGAGTTAAAATTGATTTTTATTTGTTTTTTTATCATCTTTTTGATCGCTTCTTCAACTTTTTGAATAGTCTTTTCCGTTTTTAACTTTGCATGTTTTATAATACCTTCGGTATTTGGGTTTTCATTAGACATTTTGCATCACCTTCTCACGTTCATCTCCAACATACTCACGCCTGGTTTTATCTAAACCAAAGATACCACCAGTATGTAGTAAACCATTTGCTAATTCTTTATATCTTTTTAATTTGGGCTCAATTAACTCAACGGAACGTAACCTTCCGGATTTTTTGTATACTCCAATATCAGCTTCCATTTTAGATATCTGTTCTTGGTAATAGTCGAGAAACGTCTTGTCAACGTGAAAACTTCGGCAGTTGTTTTTAATACAGGGTGGTTCTAATGTCTGTTCAAGAAAATCACAATGAAGTTTAGGGCTTTTTACACAAAACCCATGATCTAAACGAATGGAGTCCATGTTATGACGTATCCATTCCAGTTCAACTCCGTTTTCTTCAGCCTGTTGAGCTAAATTAGCGACAATAACTTCTCCATGTGTATCTAGTCTTACTGCGCCAATATCGCGAGCCTTTTCCCATTCATCACGGAGTGTTTGATCATGAATTTGGGCATAGACTAACGTCATTTCAGGACTGGCATGAGCCATCAGTTTTTGAACATGAAGAATATTCATTCCGTTATTAATCAAATTAACACCGTAACGGTGTCGGAACGCATGATTTTTAAACCAATAAATTTCTCCATCTTTGTCCTTAATATTACATCTGTTAGCTAGTTTATTAAGGTTCAACTTAATGGAATCTTGCGATATGGGATTACCCATCCTTTTCCCTTTAAGTGTTGGAAACAAATATTTCTTAGGGTTCGTGTCCAAAGTTGATCTCTTTTTTGTAAGTTCTTGCTGCGCTAGGACCACATTTGCAATTTCCTCTGAAATAGGAACTTTATGATTTTTATAACTTACTTTTCTTTGATCTCCGATAATCCACCAGCCATCTTCTTGATTTACTAAGCAGTCAATTTTAAGTGATAAAACGTCACTTATTCGAAAACCTGTAGCTTCCATTAGAAGAATTATAGGTATATGATCTGAGGAAAGTTGGTTAATATGGTAAATTAACTGTTCCCATACTTCATCCGGGATATATTTAATTTCATCAGCTTTTGCTCTTTTCTTTTTAGGGATATCTTCAATTGACAATAGTGAAATTACTGACTTTGTCGGAGCTTCTTCCCATTCGAATTTCTGTATGTATGAGATAAACGTTTTAAGGTCTATTAAAAAACGATTTACATAATTGTGATCTGGATTAATTAAATATTTTCCCTTTTTAATAGTGGAATGTCGCAAGTATTCAATGTACTCCTCAATATCCATTCTGGATAGCTGGTTTAATTCTTTCCACTCAGGATGTTTACCCTTCAAAAAGGTGAAGAAAAACGAAAGTCTATTTAAATAACATATTGCTGTAGAAAAGCTAATGGATTGCTGAACAACTAGGCGAGTCTTTATATATTTTTTAAATAATTGTCTATAAGGTTGTGGAACCTTCGAAAAGTCTAATGAATATCTACTAATTGTATTGTTATAATTAATATTCAATTTTCGTACATCCCAACAATCCTTGTCTGTTTCATCACGTTCATCATAAAGCTGATAATAAAATTCATAAACTTGAAGAAAGAGTCTAATATACAAAGATGGTTGAACTGTTGGTGACAACCATGGTGATGACTTTTTCCGGTGTACAATTTCAACTGATTTTCCATTCTCTACAAGAAATGTTCGATATTCTGTTAGAAACTTTTCCTTCTGTATATCAATAATAGAATCTAAATTGGCATAGTATCGAGAGATGAATTCTGTAAAAATTTTAAGACATGGAGAATAATGCATGAAAGCATAGGTAATCGAAATCCTTGTCTCCTTTAATCCCTTATAAAAATAGTATTTTAATTCATTTTTCAATCTAAGATTGTGTACCTTATCAAAAATCAATTTTCTATTCCAATCATAATGTTTATCCAGGATGGGACATTCTTGTACATTCCATACATCATTTGCCCAATATCCATGTAATGGTTCATTTATCTGTTCCAGATGGTGGGGAAGGGGTTTTATTTTCAATGTACTCTGTGTCATTATTTATCTCTTCTTCCTATTTTTTTGTTTGATTGAGCTTGTTCCCAGCTTCCACGTATGGTTTCATCGGATGCATGGATATAAGTCTGTATCGTTGTTTGAACGTGTGCATGCCCTAATAATCTCTGTATGATGGCAATATCTACTCCTGCTTCATGTAACTCTGTGGCATATGTATGCCGAAGCATATGAGGGGTAAAATCTATTCCTGTTTTTTTCTTCATCCGTTTAATTAAAGAACGTACAGAACCATCAGTCATTGGTTTACCACGATTTGGTCCAGTTAAGGTGATAAACACATAATTGCTATCAATTTCGTAAGAATGAAAGTCTATTAGATAATCTTGAAAGAGATTCATAGTCTCAATAGATACATAGACTTTTCGTTTTTCTCCATCGGATGTTTTGGATCTCCTAACCGAAATAGCATTTTTACCAATATCAAAATCCTCTACCCACAGAGAAAGGGCCTCTCCAATACGTAATCCACCTTCATATAAAATACGGAACAATAATTCATCCCGTATATTGCTGCAAGCATTATGAATTACTTGTAATTGGTTTTTATTTAACGTTTTAACTGTACGCTTTGGCTCCTTAACTTTTAAAATGTTTTTATCATAAGAATTCCCTTTTGTAATGTGATGGAGGAAGGGTTTAAACGTCCTAAAACGCCCTGGGGCCTGCTTTTTTAATTGATTATTTACATTTCCCACGTAATCCTCATTACGAGTCAAATAGTCATAGAATCCTATGACACAAGTTATGATGGTATTGACTGTTCTTTCTGATCGTTTAGCTAAGGTTTCTTCAAAGTAAATGACTTTTGTAGATTGATCGGGAATTCTCAGCCAACCGATGAATTGAGCCAAGATATCAAGGTTCACTTCTTGATATCTTAACCGACTTTCCTCTAGGAATTGAAAATAAAGCTTTAGATGGTAACAGTATGACTTTAGTGTATTTTCAGCTTTTCCAATGTTATCTAAATACTTTATATACTTTGCAACCGGTATGACCGGATAGCCTCTCTTATCAATTAACAGATATCTTTTCTTCTCTTGAATGAGAACTTCTTGTACTTTCAACATTCCACCCCCTAATTCGTAAGATACTATATATTCATAAATTTAATAGTACAAATAATAATTCTTTAATGAAATATAAAAGAAGTAGTTACTATCGCAAGATACGTTAATAACTACTTCTAATACTAGTACAATTAAAGCTGGCTATACAGATTCAGTATTCGGATTAAGTCATTTGTTAGGTTTTCGTTTTGCGCCAAGGCTTCGTGACTTAGCTGATTCCAAACTATACACAATTCAAAAGCCAAGTGATTTTCCTGACCTAGAAAAATTACTTCGTGGACGGATTAACACAAAGATTATTCAGGAAAACTTTGATGACGTACTCCGTTTAGCCCATTCGATTCGAGAAGGAAAAGTGTCTGGTTCGCTGATTATGGGGAAATTGGGGTCATATGCAAGACAAAACAAGTTAGCTACTGCCTTACGAGAAATGGGAAGAATCGAAAAGACTATTTTTATTTTAGATTACATATCTAATGAAGCTCTACGTAGGCGTATTCAACGAGGCTTAAATAAAGGAGAAGCTATGAATGGCTTGGCAAGAGCATTATTCTTTGGAAAACGAGGTGAATTACGAGAACGAGGACTGCAAGATCAACTTCAACGCGCAAGTGCTTTAAACATTATAATTAATGCCATTAGCGTATGGAATACCGTATACCTTACCGAAGCAACAAATTTGTTGAAGGAAAAAGGGGATTTGCGAGAATACTTGCTAAAACATATTTCACCCTTGGGATGGGAGCATATCAATTTTCTTGGTGAATACACCTTTGATATGAGGAAAATAGCTAGTTTAAATTCACTGCGTCCTCTTATTCAATAAAATTAAAGCCGATATTTCTTTAGCGTAGGAAAAATCGGCTTTTTTCATGTCGAAATTTGCTTAGCGTATGTTTTGCGCTTTTTGTTGGTAGGACCCC
>NZ_BCUY01000141.1 GCF_001591465.1 Cytobacillus firmus NBRC 15306 | reverse complement strand
TCCTTAATACAACTGTAATTATCTAAATTTTTAGATATATATGATTATAACAGAATATCCAAAGCAAAAAAGTAAAATTCGTAAGCTTTGAAGCAATAAGAAATAGGCCGCCTCAAGTAAGGCGGCCTTAACATCATTATTTCAAATTCCCAGCTTAGTAAGCCCGGGCAAACCAAACTGTATGCTTCGCTTCTTTTCCACAATGGATGCAGGTATCTTTCGTTGCCGGCGGGTTGAACGGGATGTTCCGTGTCGTGAATTTTGTTTTTTCTTTTACACTTTCTTCACAGGCGTCATCACCGCACCATCCGGCTAAGATCCATCCTGGTATGGCATCATTCTGTTCAGCTTGTGCAATGTGCTGTTCTAACTGCTCGATTGTATCGATATGTGTGTGCGAATGCTCCGCACGGAATTCTTTAGCTTTTTCTAATAAACGAGTCTGCATGGTTTCAAGCTCTTTTTTGATGCTATCTAAAACAGAATCAAGCGGAACAGCCACTTTGTCCCCAAGATCACGCGCCTTCATTAAGCATTGATTTTGGTCTAAATCACGAGGGCCAAGCTCTATGCGGACAGGCACGCCTTTTAGCTCCCACTCATTAAATTTATAGCCTGGTGATTGATCGGAATCATCAAGGCGTACACGGATTCCTTCCGCCTTTAATGCAGCAAACACTTCATCTAATTTCTCCATAATCGCAGGGTTCTTTTTCCATGGGCCGACTGGAATCAGCACGACTTGAGTCGGTGCTACTCTTGGAGGGAGAACAAGGCCTTGTTCATCACCATGAACCATGATGACAGAGCCGATTAACCGTGTGGATGTACCCCATGATGTTGTATGGACAAAAGTATGTTTATTTTCTTTGTTCAAATATTTGATATCAAAAGCTTCCGCAAACTTTGTGCCCAAGTAATGGGAAGTTCCCGCCTGTACCGCTTTTCCATCCTTCATCATCGCTTCAATAGAGAACGTATCAACCGCACCTGCAAAACGCTCAGATGGTGTTTTTTGCCCATCATACACAGGAATGGCAAGCAAGCCTTCTACCACTTCTTTATAAATCTCGAGCATCTGCATCGTTTCCTGGCGCGCTTCTTCTTCGTCCACATGAGCGGTGTGGCCTTCCTGCCATAAAAATTCTGATGTGCGGATGAAAGGAAGTGTTTTCTTCTCCCAGCGGAACACATTCGCCCATTGATTGATTAAGACCGGCAGATCCCGGTAGCTTTTAATCCAATCGGAATACAAATGTCCAATCATCGTTTCAGAAGTTGGGCGCAGTGCCAGACGCTCCTCAAGCTTCTCTCCTGCCGCTTCTGTGATCCACGGAAGCTCCGGCGAAAATCCTTCAATGTGATCCTTTTCCTTTTGAAAAAAGTTCTCCGGAATCAGCATCGGAAAATAGGCATTGCGGTGGCCGGTTTCCTTAAAACGCTTATCCATCTCTGCCTGAATATGCTCCCAAATTTCATAGCCATCAGGCTTAAAGGCGATACACCCGCGAACAGGGGTGTAATCAAATAAATCTGCTTTTTGTATCGTTTCCAGATACCATTTTGAAAAGTTGTTGGTGTTTTGAGACATCTTCTTTTCCTCCTGAAACTATTTTTAAGAATAAAAAAAGCATAAAGAGTCCTTCAAAAGGACGTCTTTATGCTAATAGACGCGGTACCACCTTAGTTCGGCTTTTACAAAATCTAAAGCCCTCTAATCGTTAATAACGAAACGACCCGGTTAGCTTTTTCCTAACATCTCCGTGGCAGGTTTCAATAAGGAGGGGTGATATAGCTCTCAGCCCAGGCTATATTTTCTGTTTCACAATCCTTATTTACTTGATCACATCATTGATTACATATATATGATAATATACCAACTTGTGATGAGTAATTCAATACAGGCAGAAATAAATTCCTGATGTAGTGTTCCCCTCCATCATTTCGCCTCAGCTCTTCTCTCTATCTTAGACGTCTTCAGGAAAAATAATTCATACACAACAGGAACGATTATTAACGTCAGCAGTGTGGATGATGTTAAACCGCCAATGACCGTTACCGCAAGGCCCTTTGAAATAAGTGTTCCTGATGAGGTAGTCAATGCCAGCGGGATTAATGCGGCAATTGTCGCAAATGCTGTCATTAAAATTGGTCGTAACCTTGTTTTCCCTGCTTCAACTAACGACTCTCTAATAGGCAAACCTTTCGTTCTGTTCTGCCCGATCCGGTCAACAAGCACAATCGCATTCGTTGTGACAATTCCAATAAGCATCAGGAAGCCAATCATCACACTTACAGAAAGAGGCTCATTAATAATGTAAAGTGATACAAGCGAACCAATTGGAACAAAGATAAGTGATGAAAGGATAATAAATGGAATACGGGCTTTACCAAAGGTAATCAGCATGGTTAAATACACAAGCCCGATTGCCACAAGAATGGAAATCCCCAGTGATTGGAAAATCTCCACTGTTTCATCGTTGCCTCCGCCGCTCGTTAAGGATACTCCATCCGGCAGATCAAGCTTTTCCACTCCCGCCTTTACCTCTGATGATACTGCCTGCACATCATTTCCTTTTACCTGGCCTGAAACACGGGCATAAACCTTGCTGTCCAGTTTCTGAATCGATGTGAAGGTATCGATTTCCTTTACCTCAGCCACCTCTGAAAGAGGGACTGGTCCTCTTTGAGAAAATAGAGTAACCTCTTCCAATTCATCTTTTGACCCGAGTTCTTTATCAAAGGACAGCTGAACCTCCTGCTCCTTATCATCGAGCAGCAGCGTCCCAACATTCACGGGCTTCGTCTGATCGCTGACAGTTCCAAGAATCTGGAATCCTGACAAACCATATTCACTAGCTTTCTCAGAATCTATTTCCACTAAAAATTGTTTTTGCTTTTCACTGAAATTGTTGGTAATATATTTCAGGTCATTATTTTCCTGCATATACTCTTCCACTTGCTTGGAAGCCTTCTGCAGCGCCTCTAAATCATTGGAAAATAAGTCGATATCCACGTTATTATTCGAAGGAGGCCCGCCTGTTTCCAGCTCCTGGACACTAATCTTCAAATCAGCGTTTTGCTCTTCTGAGATATCTTCTATTTTACTTTCAATTGATTTAATCGTTTTCTCCACATTTACATTATTTTTTAAGTTAACAAAATAGCTTGCTTTGTTTTCAAGCCGCAGTCCTGTGGCAAAATCCCGGGCTCCTATAGCGGCTGTGACATCTGCAGCTTCTTTCTGCTCATCCAGCATCTCTTCCACCTTCAGTGAGATGGTATTTGTTTTTTCCAGTGAAGCGGATGATGGCAATTCAATCGATGCTGTCAGCGTTTTGGACTGTTCATTAGGAATAAACGTAAATCCTAAAGAAGGCACAACCGCTAATGAACCAACAAGCAATAAGAGCGAAATAAATAAGATAACTAACTTGTGATTGAGCGATTTTTCAATTAAACGGCCATAATACCTCTGAAGAGCTCCCTCTTTTTCTTCAGCCGGCACTTTCTTGAACGAAAATTTTGCCAGGATCGGCACTATCGTGATGGAAACCAGCAGCGATGCTAAAAGGGAAAACACAATCGTTAAAGCAAAAGGCAAAAAGAATTTCCCTGTTATCCCGCCAACAAAGCCGATTGGAAGGAATACCACAACGGTCGTTAATGTTGATGAGGTGATCGCCTTTAATATTTCTTTGGTGGATTCCAGAATAATTTTATCGGACATTCCCTCATTGGATTTGCGGACCCGCCTGAAGATATTTTCGATGACGACAATACTGTCATCCACCACACGCCCTACAGCTACAGCCATTCCGCCCAGTGTCATGATGTTCAATGAGATGTCCATTTGGTTTAGAAAAATCGCTGCAATCAGAATGGACAAAGGAATGGAAACGACTGCGATAATGGTCGCTCTGGCATTGCGAAGGAAAACCAGAACGGCAATGGACGCAAATAGTGCCCCTAACAGCCCTTCTTTGACTAATGTGCTGACAGACTTTTCAATATCCTTGGCAGAGTCGATGCCAATTTCGTAGTCGAGCTGATCATCGTATTTTTCAAGCACACTCGTCACCTTGTCTGCCACTTCAACGGTGTTGGCTTCCTGTTTTTTCGTGATCGCCATGGATAAAGAATCTTTCAGATTATAACGGGCTAATTCACTTTTATCTGTTATTGGCTCAATGTCTGCAATATCCATTAGCGAAATACCAGCAGATTGCTGGTTGCCCTGCTCTCCTCCGCCACCGGCACCTGCAGCTGGAGCGCCGCCAAAAGCAGGCTGAAGCTGAAGATTTTCCAGATTTGCAATAGAATCAAGGTTTTCTTCTACACGGATCGGGATTTGCTCTTCACTTTCCGTCAGCTCACCTGCCGGGAAAGAAAGATATTTTTCATTGATCTGCTCTTTAATGCTGCTGAGTGATAATCCTGCTTCTGCTGCTTTCTCTTTATCGACCGTAATTTGAACAAGATTATCGGTTAAGCCTGCAACAGATACGCTGTTGATTCCTTCTATTTTATTTAATTCAGGAATGACACCATCTTTCATGACAGCTTCTATGCTTTCCCCGTCCTTGCTGAAAAATGAAATATTGTAAATTGGAAAAGAACCAAAAGAGAGGCGGTTTAATTTCACTTCAGCCTCTTCAGGCAATCCGGCTTCATCAATAACCGAACTCACCTGCTGTTCCACTTTATCGAGATCTGTATCAAACGGAAATTCCAGGTTAATGATCCCAATGCTGTCATAAGCAGAACTGGTCATCTTTTTTACACCCTCAATGGAATCCAGCTGATCTTCAAGCTTCGAAACTACCTGTTTATCCACATCAGATGGAGATGCACCAGGGTATACCGCTTCAATGGATATCTGCGGGAATTCAATATCAGGAAATTGGTCCACTTTTAATTTTGAAAAAGAGTAAATACCGCCAGTGATTAATAAAAATGAAATGATAAAGACCGCAACAGCATTCTTTAAACTGAACTTTGTTAAAAAACTCATCTTTTAATCTCCTTTATAATTAATTTATAAATAAATTATACAAAAACTATACAAACCTATCAATTGATAGACTGTTTCCAAAAAAAAACTTTAACATGCCACTTTGTTAAAGTTTAAAAATCGCTATTCCTTTGACGCCGATAAAGTGAAACTTCAATCAGCGGGGGGGCTTTT
>NZ_BCUY01000140.1 GCF_001591465.1 Cytobacillus firmus NBRC 15306 | reverse complement strand
CTTAGACAGGATTAACCGAATACCATCAAGTTTAAGTTCAGTAATAAACTCTTTATCTTCAAATGGCTGCTCTGATTTATGAAGCAGCATTGGTGAAACAAACATAAATACCACCTCTAAAACATCATACCATGCTACAGCAGTAGATTTTTATTATTAGAAGTATGTAAGTTATTCCTGAATAACCAATAAAAAAACACCAAGAAGAGCGAAGCCTTAAAGAAACAAAATAATTGAGTTTATATTTTCAAAGTTGTGCAATTGTGCAATTGTGTCACAATAGAAATATAAGTAATGATGAGACTATAATTGTATTAAAATGAAAAAACCTCCTTTCTAACTAAGAAGGAGGTTTTTGATTTAGAAAACATGTGTAGGGTCTATTCGAGGTTTACCAACAATATTTGGCTCTTCAAATTGTAAGTTATGAATGCTTTTATATTTCCCCATTTCCATTGAAAGTGAAAAAGGAAGTGAAATTTCTAATTCAAATGAAGTGCTGTCTCCTATGGCTAAAAAGTCCATATTCTTAGAAACTGGAATCGATTCATCATACGAACAATCAGCAATAATCCATAATTCACCTGAAATTATGATTTCTTCTGCAATTATACTTATATCAAAGCTCTCAATTTCTTTTATTTCAATTCCATTAAGTTCGGATTCACCATCATAATAAGTTCCTTCTAATCTGATATTTTGGGAAATTACATAGTCAGAACATAAATGGTAGATTTCATTGAACAAGATATCTTTCTTAAAATATCCCAAAACGTATTCTTCATCTATATCATTCTGATCAATCCAAGATTCTATCTCTTGTTCCTTTTTCTGTTTTTCATCTAAATATTGCTTTATTTTTTCGGCTTCTTGAGCGAGCTTCTTTAAATTTAGAAACGCTTTGAGCGTAAGAAATACGGTCTTAAAGGCGCTCGTCGTGCACCTCAGTTCTCAAAGCGTTAATAAACCTTATATACCAAGGTTTTGCCCTCTATGCTCTTTTGAGCAGGGAGGGCTTTTTCATGTCCAAATTTGGAATTGAATACCCTTTGAATACCCCGAGCTAAAATTTCATGTACTTCTGGAACATCTCGGCTGTTTTCTCCTTCGCTTCATCGGTCACATGAGTGTAAATATCCATCGTGGTTTGAATATCTGTATGGCCGAGGCGGGCTTGTACATCTTTGATAGAAGCACCGGCTGCAAACAACAAACTGGCATGTGTATGCCGGAAGGCGTGAACATTTATTTGTGGCAGCTCCGGGTTCTTTAGATATATCCTTTCTAGCTTTTCATTTAAGTAAGCCAGTCGACAATAATCCATTTCATGTTTTAACTGATTATAGACCGTAAAGATGGGTTGCTTATTATCAGATTGAAAAGGAGCGGCAAGTTCTAACTTCAAATAGCGCTGTATTTGCTTGCTACGCCATTTCTTTAAGATCGCGAGTGTTTCATCATCCACGCTAACAACACGCCGAGAGGCCTTTGTTTTCGATGTCGAAAGCTGTTTTTTGCTGCTCGTGTGAATCAAAGTCTTTTTTAAGCTGATCGACTTATGGTGGAAGTCCACGTCCGACCAATGCAAGGCATAAAGTTCCCCCTTGCGCGCTCCTGTGAAGGCGAGTAATCGAAACATGGTATAAGCCATGGCATCGTCTTGAACCGACTCCAGGAAGCTCCTGAGCTCTTCTCGCGTGTAGTAATACTTTTTCTCTTCCAGTTCCGCATTATATTCCATCTCATGTTTTAATTTCGGCAATGTGACATAATCCATTGGATTGCGCTTAATAATATCCATTTTCATGGCATATCGGAAGACCAGGTTTGCTTGTATCTTATAATCATTGAAGGTTTTAAGCTCCTGGGCCCAAGCGTTAATCGCTTTTTGACAATGCGAGCGGGAGATGTCTTTCATTTTGTAAGGACCAAAGACTGGGAGAATTCTACAGCTGAATTTACTCTCCATTGCATACACCGTAGTTGGCTTTACTTCTCTGCGATGCTGCTTAAACCATTCTTCAAAAACTTCCTGGAAGGTCATCTGATCATTTTTGCGGAGCCCAAGTTCATTCACTTCCACCAATAGTTTTGATAACGCAATATTTGCTTCTTTTTTTGTCTTGAAGCCCCGCCGAGTGGTCCGTTTCTTCTTTCCAGTGAGCGGGTCCTTGCCGAGATATGCATTAAACATATAAGCGGTAGTACCATCTCTCTTTGTATACTTTTTAATGTTTGTCATAATAGTTTCCTTTCCGATACGCTGGCAGGCTATATATAGGAAAAGAAAATTCTTTATTCGAAGATTAATTCGAGTATCTTTCTAACTTTATTACGTTTTTCATCTGTTAAAGAGGCATTCTTATAGTACAATTCAACATCCATATTAAGAAGGTCATGAAGGTCAAATAATCTTCTTCGTAATTCGTCATCCGATAATTCTTTAATGATATGCTCTCCGGATTCGGTTTTTATTTCTTCAGTGCATGGTAGTTTGACATCTATATTTCTAATCTCATTTAAAAATTTTTCTTCCTTTAAAGGATTATTGCCTTCATTTTTTACACGGTCATTCTCCAAGTCTATATAAGAATCAGAGTATCCGGCTAAATTCATTAGATATATAGGTGAAACGTCTAATCCTGTAGCAAGCTTTCTTAATAGTGCAGGTTTAGGCAAATCTTTATAGCCGTTCTCGATTTGAGACAAATATGAATCCGAATAACCAGTTCGTGCTTTTAAGTCGAGTAAAGTTAACTTTTTCTCTTTCCGAATCTCTTTGAGTTTCTTTCCAAATTTTTTAGCATCCACTAAAAGTTACCTCACTTTATAAGTTAAGTTACCTTTATTATCACACATTATATTTACTAAGTAAATATTTTTCTTGCTAAAGTATTGATTCTACCACTAGAGTGGTATATACTTATGTAAGTAAATAATTTACTTATGAAGTAAAAAATGGAGGTTGGATAAATCTTATGGACGGTTTCATACCATTACAGGTTTCAGATGAGTTTAAGGGTAAATATTTTGAGTTATTTTATGAGCTAAGTAAAGAGGCTTTTGAAGCTGCTAAGAGGGATAGTGGAGTAATGAGGTTCATGACCAAAAAGCAATGTTGTGAGTTTATCGGCATTTCTTTTGGGCATTTGCAAAAATTAGAAAAACTTGGATTGCCAATTATTGAGTTAGAAGGTAAGGTGCTCGTCGATCGTGAGGATGTAATTAAATTCATGAGTAAATATAAAAAAATTATTGAAAATCTAATATAAAATAATTAAATCGCTGGCAGGCGAAATATAGGATATCAAACACATGTGAAATCACATGTGTTTTTTCTTTGAAACCTCTAAGCAAAGGCGGTAATAAAGATCCAGTCATTTTTTATTATGTTTTCTAAGCGCTATTATAAATTCGAGAGAAAATTGGGGAAAAATCCTTTTAATATAAACCCCATTAAATCGATGATCTGGCTTTATATCACACGGACCTGTGCAGTTATTGCCCTATTTGTAAAAATATGGAGGTTCCATTCGGGATTTGAGCCTGATTCTGCTGTCGATTGTTAAACAAAGAAGCAAGAAAAGGAGGGGATACTCCCGAAATTCGTTCCATTTTTGTTCCTGGTTTGTTCCTTTTTGGGGTCAAAATGTTCCTTTTTCGCTCAAAATGTTCCTTTTTGGGGGTCCGAATTGCATGTAAGCAAGTATTTTTCAGCCAAAAAGAGAAGTCACAGTCATCTAATAGGAGGATTCATTTTGTATATACGGAAGTGTTTTTGCCCGATTTGTTCCTTTTTTTCCTCTAATGTCCCTCCAATGTCCCTGCTTTTTCACGCAAAAAAGGAACAGCTAAATCCTTTCGTACGAAGGGGTCACTCGATGTGTGTTCCTTTGTTCCTTCTTTTTTTAAGTAAAGACTAGAAAGAAAAAGTATAAATATGGTGCGTATCACGCATATAAAGTTTTCTCGAAAAAACCAGGAACGGAGGAACATTTCGCAAATTCGATATTATTGGCTCAAATTTGGAGGCTGCACCAGCTGCCTGTGATTTAGCAGCCAGGGATGACTGCTCCTTGTTAGGATAAGAATGTATGTATGATGTCAAAGCAATTCTGCACGATTTCTCTTAGTGTTTCATCTTGCACTTTTAACTTTCAAATAATGCTTTTCACTTGGTCAGTTATTACATACCCTTTAAATTTCAAAAATTCGGGTATTTTTACTTCGATGGCCAATCTCCACTTCGTAAACGGATGGGGTGGATGATGGTCAGTCCGGTTGCTTGGTTAAACGATTCTGGCTTATCGAAATACAAGGGAGATGCCCGGCTTGTTCATCCCCTGATTGTTGGGTGAATTCAAAAAAACGAGTTCACCCTTTTTTGGGACAGTTAGACTCAAATCAATTCCTTTCCTTCTTGTACACCAAAGTCATAATCCAGGTGTGGATTTGCTTTTCCTTTTGTTTGTGCTAATAAATCGTCCAGCGATGGTTTGGTTCGGACAGGTTTGATAACCATTTCGTCGTCTAAGAGTTCGAACTCAATTTGAGAACCGTTTTTTACGCCTAGATTCTTTGCGTATTGGCTGGGAATACGAATCGCTAAACTGTTTCCCCATTTTTGAACTGTGCCCATGTGTTTCAACCCTTTTTGGCTCTGGCTTCTGTTGGTTTCGGTTTTCTTGCTTTCTCGTCCATTCGTGTGATGTTCTTCATCTTTGGATATCATTGTATCACCTCGTTGTTGATATCTATATTGTATATACTATATGTTTATCATTTTTCTTAAACCATGCGCAACTTTTGCAAAAATGTACGAAAACCTAGCAATTTCATGCCAGTACTTGCATCTCTCTTCGAATTTTTGCTTTGATCTATAACCTAATCAAAAAGCCGCTAATGAACATTTGCGGCTTTTGTTGTCATATATTTAATTTATATAACAATAGGGTTGAGATTGATAAAGGTAAATCTAAAAAGCTAGGATGTCCTAGTGTTTTAGATTTACAAGTCACACATGGA
The DNA here is from genome assembly GCF_001591465.1 of Cytobacillus firmus NBRC 15306. Classification (GTDB taxonomy): domain Bacteria; phylum Bacillota; class Bacilli; order Bacillales; family Cytobacillaceae; genus Cytobacillus; species Cytobacillus firmus. The sequence goes on along the minus strand of NZ_BCUY01000140.1, from coordinate 222 downwards.
TTATCCTGGTTGATAAAACATCCGAAAGTGCTTCATGATTTAATCCTAATTTTTAAGTTGTAAAGTCGTTAAGGAATATTATTAAATTAAATAAATCTAAAAGTAGCTCAGCTATATTATTTTAAGTTAAAAACGGTATAAGCTCGACCATTTACCCATAAACCTTCTAGGCTTGCTTCCATCTGATTCCCTGAATAAAATTGAATATAAGTATCTTTAATC
>NZ_BCUY01000139.1 GCF_001591465.1 Cytobacillus firmus NBRC 15306 | reverse complement strand
CCAATTCGAATAGGAACGTGCATTCGCTTTTTATATGAGGTAAAATGAAAGAAAAGGAATGAAAGGAAGTTTACATGAAAAGGGTTACGTTTATTCACGCTGCAGACTTGCACCTGGATAGTCCAATGTCCGGTTTGAAGCATTTGCCTTCGGCCATTTTTAAAAAGCTTCAGGAAAGCACTTTCGATGCATTTACCAAAATAATTGACTTAGCCATTTTCCATTCTGTGGACTTTGTCATCTTAGCCGGGGATTTATTTGACGGTGAAGACAGGAGCATAAAGGCACAAACCCGTTTTCGGAAGGAGATGGAGCGGCTGGCTGAATGCGGGATTGCTGTTTATGCAGTCCATGGTAATCATGACCATATGGATGGCCGATGGGCCCATTTGCCAATGCCGGAAAATGTCCATATTTTCTCCCATGAGGTTGAAGTGGTGAAGCATACTGCTGAAAATGGTACATCTGTTCATCTATATGGTTTCAGCTACCCTGAGAGACATGTACTGGAAAGGATGATCGATCAATATAGCAGGGAAGATGGAGCTGATCTGCATATTGGAATACTTCATGGCTCTTTTGAAGGCAGCAGTGATCATGTTCCATATGCGCCGTTCCGAATAAATGATCTGCTTGGAAAGGACTTTGATTATTGGGCTCTCGGACATATACATAAACGGGAAATCATCATTTCCGAGCCACCCGTCATTTACCCCGGTAATATACAAGGTAGAAACCGGAAAGAAACCGGTCCGAAAGGATGCTATTTAGTTGAGCTTGATCGTTCTGGTGCAAAGACGGAGTTTCTGGAAGCAGCTCCTGTTATCTGGGAAAATGCAGAAATAGATGCTTCCGGATTGGAGAACTATCAGGATGTATATGAGATTTGCTTAAATTTGATGGAAGAAAAGCGCCAAAACAGGCTGGGAACAGTCCTGAATCTGACACTTGCCGATGCAGGCATGCCTGATCACGAATTAAGAAGCATAACCAATGGCGAGCTCCTCGAAACGCTGCAGGAGGAGGAAGCAGATGAGGAACCATTTGTATGGATTTCCGGTATCACAGTGAATGAAAAAAGAATGTGGAATAAAGAAAAGCTGGCACATGAATCAGATTTTTTCAATGAGCTTTTTAAAACTGCGGATCAGTTTGCAGAGCACAGTGAAAGTGCTTTGTCCTTATATTCACATCCCCTGGCAAGAAGATTTATGGGCGAACTCACAAAGGATGAAAAACAGAGAATCGCCGAGGAAGCGGAAGCACTGCTCGTGGGCCTGTTATATAAAGCTTGAGGACAATGAATGGAGGTGGACCATTGATAATTACAGACATACATATTTACGGTTATGGAAAGCTTACTGACTTTATACTTGACGATATTCAATCCTTGCAGGTTATTTACGGAGAAAATGAGGCAGGCAAATCTACCATCATGTCTTTTATCCATAGTGTTCTTTTTGGCTTTCCGGCAAAGACCCAATCGGAATTAAGGTATGAGCCTAAGGAAGGAGCAAAATATGGCGGCAGGATTACAGCTGTTTTTCCTGATAGAGGAAAGGCGGTCATAGAGCGGGTTAAAGGCAAGGCATCGGGTGATGTCAGCGTCCTGCTTGAAGATGGAACAAGGGGCGGAGAAGAACTTTTAAGTGAACTCCTTCACCATATAGATAAAAATCTGTATCAATCTATTTTCTCCTTTAATATTCATGGTCTGCAAAATGTGAATCAAATGAAGGGTGAAGATTTGGGCAGGTATTTGTTTTCAGCTGGTTCACTGGGCACGGATCATCTCGTTTCTGCTGAAAATATACTTCAAAAGGAATTGGAAAGCCGCTTTAAGCCAAACGGAAAAAAGCCTTCCCTGAATGTAAAACTGAAAGAGATGAAGCAGCTTCATCGGGATTTGAAAAAAGCGGAGCAGAATAATGAGCAGTATTGGATATTGCTGCATGAAAAAGAAAGTATCGAAAACGATTTACAGAGAATTCAGCATGAGCTGGAGCAACAACGGCATGAGCTATCCCGTCTAAAAGAATGGAAGGAACTCTATCCATTACTTGCAGAGGAGCAAGAGCTGATCAAAGAACGGGAAAGGTTTACAGACGTGTCTTTTCCGGCAAATGGGCTTGTTCTTTTGGAGAAGCTGGAAAGCCTGATTCAGCCGCTGGAAGGACGAAGAGCCAGTCTGGAATCCAGAATAAGCATCCTGGAACAAGAGCTGGAAAGCAGTCAGCCTGATCATTTTCTTCTTAAGCATGAGCCACAAATCAATGCAGCAGCTGAGGGGCTGCCGCTGCTGGATAGATTAACGCAAGAAGAAAAAGAATTATCAATAAAGGTGGATAATATTTCAGAGGAAATTTTAAATCTTCAGGAAAGAATTCATCTTCAAATTGACGAACAACAGCTTGAAAAAGCTGATACGAGTGTTTTTATGAAGGAAAAGATTAATGCAGTAAATTCGCGGCGAAAGCACCTGCAAGCTATGAAACTGGAGTTGGATGATCGGTTTAACGATGAAAAATCGGCGCTTGTGAATACGGAACAGAAAATTGGCGAATTGAAAGAGCAGATTCTTACGGAGGATGAACGTGCGGCCATTAAAGAAACACTAAGCTTCACCGCAAATAAGCATAATATCGAAAAAGAGCTGCAGGATACACAGGAAAGGATCCAGTTCCTTCTAAAAACAGAAAAAAAGGAACAGAAAAAAAGACAGCAAAAAACATACCAGGAAAAAAGGCAGCTTTTGTTTTTGGGAGTTCTTTTTGCAGCTTTTGCCGGCTGGGGAATCTTTAGTCAATTATGGGTGATAGCAGGTGCAGGGCTGATAGGCGCAGCCTTTTGTTTTGCTATGGCTAATAAAAAAGAGCCTAAGGGTCAGGGAAGCTTTATTAAAGATGAGATAAAAGCCCTGAGTGAAAAAGAACAATCACTGCTGGAGAAATTGAAGCATCCTGACATTCAGCATGCTGCGAGCCTGGAGGTACAGCTGAATAAAGACAGCGAAAGGCAAAATAAGCTTATCCAATTACAATTTCAGCTTGAACAGACAAATGAAAAATACGAAAAGGTCATTAGCTCTTTTGAAAAATGGGAAAAGGAATCTGCCGAACTTGAATCTGAACTCCTGCAGCTGGGAAAACAGCTGCTGCTTCCTTCTGAAATTGCCAAAAACTATTTAAGCGAGGCTTTTAGTCTGATTGAAAAACTGAAAGTCCTTAACAGGGAAAAGAAATATACCCTTGAAAGAAAGGTATCAGCAGAAAAGGGAATTAATGAGAAGCTCCAAACTTTTCAAGAGCTAAAAGCTCTATTAGATGGCGAGCCGGGAAGTGTTCAGGAAATCGGCTATCAGCTGAAAAAAAGGCTAAAGGAAGAAACGGAAAAACAGATCAAGCAGGGTGAAAGAGAAACCAAGCTTCAAGAGTTAAAGTTTGAACTCAGCACAGTGCTTGCCGAACTTAGCCACTTCCAAAAAGAATGCGAGCACCTGCTCTCAAGCGCAGGCACTGACGATGCCGAGGAATACCGGGAAAAAGCAGAAGAAGCACAGAAATTAACAGAACTTGAAGAACAGATAAAACAGGTCCGCAAGCAAATAAATCTTAACTCTTTTTCACAGGAAGAAATCGAAAAATATTCCAATCTGAGAAGACCGGAAGCGGAGATTCGAGCTGTTAGCGAAAAAGCTGCTCAGCTGAAGGAAAGTATTCCTGGTCTGCAGAGCAAACTTGCAGAAGTAAAACATGAAATCGGAATTCTTGAAGAAGGCGGAACATATGCGGAACTCCTCCATAAGTTCGCTTTGCTGAAATCTGAGTTTCAAGCAGAAGCAAGGGAGTGGGCAAAATATGCTGCTGCCAAAGATATATTAGATCGAACGATAAACATTTTTAAAAATGAGCGTTTGCCCAGAATGCTGGGAAAGGCAGAGCAATATCTTTCTTATTTAACCAATGGCCGTTATGTACGGATTTTTCCTAAAGAGGAAGGAAGCGGTCTTCTGATAGAAAGCCGGACAGGAGCAGTTTTTGAAGCAAAAGAGCTGAGCCAGGCGACTGCGGAACAGATATACGTCTCCTTTAGGCTTGCACTCGCCATGACGATTTATGGCAAATACCCGTTCCCCATTATTATTGATGATAGCTTCGTGAATTTTGATCATGTCCGAACTGAAAGAATGATTAACCTGTTAAAGAGCCTGACAAATCGGCAAATTTTACTTTTTACTTGTCATAAGCATCTTCTGCCGTATTTTCAGGAAGAACAAATACAATCAGTTTCAAAGGAAAAGCTGTCTGTCTAATTAAAACAGGCAGCTTTTTTATCTGTATGGTAAGCAAATCTAACAAAAACTAACAAGTATTAAAAAAAAGTGTGTAAAGAAACCTTACAAGTATCATGTTTTTTCTTTTTTTATCCAGTAAGATGATAAAAAGCGGTTAGGAAGGAGAAAATCATTTGCCCTGGCTGATTCAAGTATTGTTACTCGCTATTTTTCTGATTGCAGGGAATTTTGCTGCTGCGTTCTTTCATATTCCGCTTCCTGGAAGTGTCATAGGGATGATTATGTTATTAATCCTATTGGTAACTAATTTGATTAAATTAGAATGGATAGAAAAAGCAGCATCTTTTCAAATTAAACACATGTCCTTGTTGTTTATCCCCTTTGTCATTGGATTATTTTTATCTCCCAATTTTATTCCTCTATTAAATTTTCATTTCCTTTTGGTGCTGATTCTAAGCAGCTTTTGTTGTTTATTGGGCACAGCGTATTCTGTTCAATTGTATGAGACCATAAGAAGGAGGAGCCAAAAATGAGTTCTGTTTTTTTCAATAGTTTAGGGTGCATCTTAATGACTCTTGCCAGTTATATTGCAAGCCTGCAAGCTTTCAGGAGATTTAAGAAGAGTTGGTTAAATCCTTTATATACCGGAACTGCGCTTTTGCTTATCATTCTATTATTGTGCAACATCCCTCTATCAGCCTATCAAAAAGGAAGCAGTCTGTTTGAACTGCTCCTCCAGCTTTCGGTTGTCTCTTTTGCTGTTCCTTTATATAAGGAGTGGCCCTTAATGAAGAGACATCTTAAGAAAATATTCTCAGGAGTCTTTGCCGGGACCTCTTTAGGCATATTTACGGTTTACATCCTGTCACAGCTTTTTCACTTTAATCAGGAGATTATGGCATCTCTTATTCCGCGTTCGGTAACACTCCCGGTAGCTTTAACGGTGTCGGATGGCCTGGGAGGGACAACGGCCTTTACTGTTTTCTTTGTGCTATTTTCTGGTCTTTTTTCAGTTATGATGGGACCGAAGCTATTGAAGTGGCTAGGAATAAATAGTAAAGCCGCAAAGGGATTGGCAATGGGCACTTCAGCACAGATGATGGGAGCCAGCCGTTCACTCATGTGGGGAGAGGAAGAAGGTGCCATGGGGTGTATAGCCATGACAACTTCTGCCATTATTCTTTCGTTATTCATTCCAATATTGCTGCTTTTGCTATAACCTGAAAATATCAAAAAACCCATTCATGAAAACGTGAATGGGTTTTTACGGTGGGCAAATGACATGATTTATTTAGGA
>NZ_BCUY01000138.1 GCF_001591465.1 Cytobacillus firmus NBRC 15306 | reverse complement strand
CTTTAATCCTGAAAAATATGATCAGTATGTCTTCCAGGTGGGCAAGGGCATTATCAACAAACTATCCTTTGTTTCGACTGAAAAATCAGATTTGCCTGATAATGAGAAAGCTAGTAGCGACACACCTGTTTCAACAGATAGCAAAACAGCAAATATGAGTACAGATAATGATGGGAATAACACTTCATTAATCGTATTTGGATTAATACTTCTTGTGGCTGTCATTGGATTTATTCTATTAAGAAGAAAGAAAAAAAATAAAGGCAATGATGATTTTGATTTTTAATTGAAATAACTTCCCGTAAAAGCAATTTCTTTTACGGGAACTCTTTTTAAAAATATTATTTACATATTTGGAGGTGAAAGTGTTGGGTAAATTTATTACAGGAAAACTTTTACAATATTTCATTGTCATTTTCCTAATGTTGACGCTAAATTTTCTATTACCCCGTCTTATGCCTGGAAATCCATTGGTTTTTTTAGCAGGCGAAGATGTAGGCTTTATGTCCAGTGCTGAAAAAGACGCTATTTTAGACAAGTATGGCCTTAATGATTCAATCCTCGAACAATATGGAACTTATATAAAGAATATTTTCACTGGTGACTTTGGATATTCCTATCAGCAAAAACGGCCTATCTCAGAACTTTTGATGGAGAGGCTCCCATGGACAATGCTACTTACAGGTCTAGGATTGGTACTCTCAACCGTTATCGGAGTCATGTTTGGAGCAATTTCCGCATGGCGCAGGGGCACCAACACAGATGCTAACCTTCTAACAGTCTTTATGTTTTTAAGTGCCATGCCATCTTTTTGGGTTGGCATGATACTTGTATCTATTTTTTCCGCTCAATTAGGATGGTTGCCCGTTTTTGGAGCAGAAAGCGCTTGGTCAAATTATACGGGAATGGACCGGTTTTTTGATATCGGTAAGCATCTGATTCTCCCATTAGCCACCCTTATCCTAATTTCTGTTACAAGCACTTTTATGATCATGCGGTATTCAATGCTGAACGTCCTCGGAGAAGACTATATTATGATGGCCAAAGCAAAAGGAGTAAAAGAAAAGGTAATCAAGTATAAACATGCCATGAGAAATGCATTACTTCCTGTGGCTACTGTATTTATGCTTAGCTTAGGATTTACCCTGGGCGGTGCGACTGTTATCGAAACCGTCTTTGCATATCCGGGTGTAGGCCGTCTTATGTTTGAATCGGTATTAAGCAGAGATTACCCGCTTATCCAAGCTACATTCCTGATTATTACTTTCAGTGTAGTCATTGCTAACTTTCTAGCAGATTTAATTTATCCATTACTTGATCCAAAGGTGGGAAGCCGCAATGGTTAATTCAAGATGGAAGAAATATTGGCAAGTTCTCACATCTAATAATATTGGCTTGTTTGGCTTAATCCTTTTAGTGATTTTTTTACTAATTGCGCTTTTAGCGCCAATCCTTGCTCCATTTGACCCGACAGATCGAGTTGGAGCTCCTTTTACGAAGCCTAATGGCCAATTTTTGCTGGGAACGAATGATGTCGGACAAGATATCTTAAGCGAACTTCTATATGGCACGAGGATTTCATTATTAATTGGTGTCATTGCAGCTTTTATTTCCATTCTTCTTGGCTGCCTAGTCGGTATCGTTTCAGGGTACTATGGCGGCAAAGTAGATGCATTTTTAATGAGATTGGTAGACTTAGTACTTGTTATTCCTTTTCTTCCTTTAATGATATTACTGGCTGCTTTTATTGGTCCTAGTTTTTGGAACATTGTACTGGTTATTAGCCTAATTTCCTGGGCTAGCCCAGCAAGGGTAATAAGATCTCAGGTTCTAACTTTAAAAACAAAAGGGTATGTAGAGGCTGCAAAGTCAATCGGAACAAACATTAAAGTCATCTTAGCCCGACATATTCTGCCGGGGGTTATTCCAATAGCACTCTCCCAATTTGTTTTAGCCGCAAGCCATTCAATTTTAATCGAAGCATCTTTAAGCTTCTTGGGGCTAGGAGATCCATTTACAAAGAGTTGGGGGACCATTTTATATTATGCTCAGGCCAGAGGAGCTTTTTTAACTGATGCGTGGATTTGGTGGGTTCTGCCTCCAGGATTATTAATCACAACACTGGTTATTGGGTTCGCCTTTACAGGCTACTCACTTGAAGAGATCCTGAATCCCCGATTAAGAAAGGAGCGTTAGTTTATGAACACCGTGTTATCAGTTGAAAACCTTTCTACCTACTTTAAAACGGATAAAGGGATAGCAAAGGCAGTAGAGAATGTTTCTTTTTCACTCAATAAAGGAGAAATGCTAGGTTTAATAGGTGAGTCAGGATGTGGAAAAACAACAGTTGCTCAGTCCATTTTAAGGTTAATAGAATATCCAGGAAAAGTGGTTTCGGGTCGTGTCCTTTTAAATGGAAGAGATCTCATAAAGGCTTCTGAAAAAGAACTTTCATCCTTGAGATGGAAAGAGATTTCTGTTATTCCCCAAAGTGCAATGAACGCGTTGAATCCTATATTTACTATAGGAGATCAAATAATGGAATCCATTTTATTGCACGAGAATGTAAGCAAACGGGAAGCACTTCAGCGCACTAAGACCCTTCTCGAGTTGGTCGGTATTGATGGGGAGAGGTGGAGGAGCTATCCGCATGAATTCAGCGGAGGAATGAAACAGAGAGTCGCCATTGCTATGGCACTGGCCTGTAATCCAAAATTGGTTATATCTGATGAATCCACAACAGGATTGGATGTTTTAACTCAAGCGCAGGTAATTGCCTTAATCAAAAGCCTTCAAAAGAAAATGGACTTATCTGTCATCCTGATCTCTCATGATTTGCCGATGGTTACTGCTATATGCGATAAAATAGCCATTATGTATGCAGGCAACATCGTAGAATGGGCATCCACGGGAGATCTATTGAAAAACGCCAGACATCCATACTCGCAAGCACTTTTAAACGCTTCGCCTGATTTAGGCAATCCGGAAAAGGAAGTAGTATCTATACCAGGGAGTGTACCAAATTTGGTGAATTTCCCTAATTCCTGCCGTTTTCATACCAGGTGCCCTCATGCCTTTGACAAATGCCGCCAGGAAATTCCAGAATTTAAAGAAATCAAGAACGGACATTACACAGCCTGCTTTTTAGAGGAGGAAGGAAACCATGGATAAAAGCACTCTTTTAAAAGTGAGCAATTTGAAAAAAACCTTCATAAAAAAGTCGGGCACTTTTTTAAAAAGAAGAAAAACCGAGGTATATGCAGTTAATAATATCAATTTTGAAGTAAACAAAGGTGAGATCTTGGGAATCATTGGTGAAAGCGGCTGCGGCAAAACGTCAACTGCCAGAATGGTTATGCGCCTTATGAAAGAAACCAAAGGAGAAATTACTTTTGAAGGAGTTAATCTTTGTAATCTAAAAGAATCAGAGACAAATAAAATCAGAAAAAAAATGCAGATGATTTTTCAAGACCCCTACGATACGTTAAATCCCGGTATGAAAATTCTTGACATATTAATGGAACCGATTAATGCTCATGAAAAGGGTTTGACTTACGAAGAAAAGTATCAAAAGGTGATTGAGGCCATAGAAGCTATTGAGCTACGACCAGCCCAGGACTTTATCCATCGATTCCCACATCAATTAAGCGGCGGGCAAAGACAGAGAATTGCCATTGCCAGAGCAATTATTTTAAAACCATCTTTTATTGCTGCAGATGAACCTACTTCCATGCTTGATGTATCTGTTAGAGCCGGAATACTGAACTTGCTGCTGGATTTAAGAAAGAAAATGGGTCTTACGATGATGTTTATTACCCATGATTTATCTACTGCGAGTTATATGTGTGACCGAATTGCTGTCATGTACCAAGGAAAAATCGTAGAAATAGGACCTACGAAAAAAATTATTCAGCATCCTTCCCATCCCTACACAAAAGCACTTGTGGCTGTAGTAAAAGATTTAAACCATTTTATTAAAAATAGAGAGAAATTGATTCTAGATGGGGAAGTGGATTCCACAAAAGAAGAAAAAGGCTGCCCTTTTGTTGCAAGATGTCCTCATAAAGAAGCAGTTTGTCATACGCAAGTGCCGGAGTTAGAGGATGTAGACAGAGGACATTCAGTTTCTTGCCATTGTCATATTGAATTATTAGAAAAGACTTCATAAAAAAGGGGAAACATATGGATACGCAAAGAAAAAAAGTAAAGATAGCTGTAAACGGAGGTATACATTTTGGTGCAAAACTAACTGCCAAGCAACTACTTGTAATTGCAAAATATATGGATGATCAGGATGAGCTTGAACTGACTACATTTCAGCAGCTCTACATCGACGTATTTGATGACAAGAAAGATGAAATCATTTCAGAGTTTGAGCAGGTAGGGCTTAGATGTTATCCAGTAGGAAAATTTGTTAAAAGTTTACGGACATGCAATTTTTGTAAAGGGGAAGAAGAAGAAGGAATGCCTGTAGCAAAAGAATTGAATGAGCGTATAGCAGGAATTCCTGTCCCTTTCACATTAAAGCCAGCTTATACTGGCTGTCCTGTCGGCTGCGGTGAACCACTAATCAATGACATAGGTATAATGAAGGTGAAAAATCATTATGATTTATATATTGGAGGAAAATCGAAAGGGAAAGATGCAGAAACCGGGTCCCTATTAATGACTAATCTTGAACCTGAAGATTTATATTCAGCTGTAGAAAAGATCATTGAATTTTACCAGCAACAGGCCAAGAAAAGAGAGACGTTCCATAAATTTGTAAACAGGCTCGGGCATGAGGCAATATTAGAGGAAATGAATAAATGAAAAAATAATCTACCCTTTAAATTTTTCTTTATAAAAAAATTACCAATTATAACAAAATATTTCATACCTTTCTCTTTACATAGGGTACGGGGGTATGATATATTAAATTTGCAAGGGGGGAAGCTAAGTGATTTCCAAATTAGAAAAAAATGAATTGCCAACCGAAGAAGTAAGCTGCTGCGCAAGCGAGAGTACGAGAAAAAGTCACCATTCTGATAAAGTTAAGAATAATCTTGTCGTTCGATTAAACCGAATTGAAGGTCAAATCCGCGGTATAAAAGGTTTAATTGAAAGGGACACTTATTGTGACGATGTCATTACACAAATTTCAGCTACACAATCTGCGTTAAACAGCGTTGCAAAGATTCTTTTGGAAGGGCATTTAAAAGGATGCGTAGTGGACCGCCTTCAAGAAGGAGATTTAGAAGTTTTAGATGAAGTACTCATTACTGTTCAGAAATTAATGAAAAAATAAAGGAGAGAATGAATGATGGAAAAAGTTACATTGAATGTAGAAGGTATGTCCTGTGGTCATTGTATTAAAGCGATCGAAGGTAGCGTCGGCGAGTTGGCGGGCGTTTCCAATGTTAAAGTTCACCTAGAAAGTGGAAAAGTTGATGTCGAATATAATTCCACGCAAGTTTCTTTAGACAAAATCAAGGAAACTATTGATGATCAAGGATATGATGTAGTTTAAATAAAATGATGGGGTGTGCTAAACGCAGCACCCTCTCTTTTTAAGTTTAATATACCCATGACAGGTATATTAAGCACTGACCTTCTAATGAATTATTTATCCTCAAACAATTTTAAAAGGA
>NZ_BCUY01000137.1 GCF_001591465.1 Cytobacillus firmus NBRC 15306 | reverse complement strand
CCACTTTTATTTTGCAATAAACAAGCTGCGCAGCTACAAAAGTTTTTAATAAAGATTTTGTAGAAAGCTTATATTTCCCGTAATCAATCAGGGGACATTCAAAATCTTCTGTTGGAAGAAGGGATAAGCATTGACAAATAAGCATTTCACGACCTATACTTTTATTACTCATTGGAAAAACTCCTTTGTAGAAGACTTGTTTGTTTAGGGAACAAAACAAGGTCAACAACTTCTACAATAGGAGTTTTTTTATGCTTAGTAAATCCTTTTTATTACATTTTTGTGATTTTTTTCAACAGATGCAAGGCCAGTGGGAGAAACACCGGGACGGCTCTCATGTTTCATTTGTCCAACCCTCAATTATTATTTCATTGAGGTAGTCATTGAAAGAACGTATCGTATGGATGTCCATAAGGAAAAAAGTTAGAACGTTTTCGACTAAAACTGCATTTCTATTACTGTGACAGAGGGAAAAGATATCATGCTGGGACGTGGTGCTGTCCCCTTGGTCCTCCGATCATGACTATAGTTATACACGAGACAATTGGAGCAGATGATTTCGATCTCATAGTATTTTTAATTCGAGCTGGAAGTTAACAAGCTAAATACGATGGGGAGCAGTATAAAACCCCTGGAAATTTTTATAAAAAATAGTAATATAGTGCTATGATAATAAGTACATAATCATTAAGGGGGTTGAACGATGAGAAAATGTATGGGTGCTATCATTTTAGCACTATTTGCTCTCACGTCTTGTTCTGAAGATACAGGAAAGAGCGTAGATGAACATAAGAAAAAAGAGCAAAATGAAACAAATGAAGCAACTGTTAAAAAAGAAGCATCAGAGGTTAAAGGTGAAGAGGGTAAAGAAGAAACTTCAAAAGAAGAAGTTGCAAAAGAAGAGGAGTACACTTTTAAAGAGTTTGTTAAGTTAAGTGAACAACAGCAGCGAGAAACCATTATACCCCTGGTGAATAAATTGGGCTATAAGGATGAATTAGGCTTAAAACTGTTGACCTTTATTAATGAGGAAGATTCGGATCTTGCTAAATACTATAAAACCATAAATGAATATGTAACTTATTATATTGAAAACTCCAGTATGCCGTCTCTTCAATTAGAAACGACAATAGCAGATAAAGGTTACCAGTTGCCAGAAGGTGTTAATCTGACAGAAGAAATCATAAACAAGAGAATTGCCGCAGTAAAAGGAAAGCCCTTATTTGAGATTACAGAGAGTGATCAGCTGACCATCTTGGGGATTGGAATTGGTGATTCCTATGAGGGAGTTGCTGCAAAGTTAGGTGAGCCAGACCATGTAAATAGAATTAAGCAAAGTGGTGTAACACACAATGAATACCATTTTCATATACCAGGAAATACACTGGCAGAAGGGTTGAATCGATATCAATTTATCTTACGATATGAAGATAATGGAGAAACGCCAGATGCGATCAGTAAGATCAAATTGATTGTAGATAATAACGACGATATTAAACCATCGGTAGAATTACAAAGTGAGTTTACAGCCAGGTTTTCAGGCGAAACGTATATTCATAGTCCTGTAGACTTTGCGTTTACCAATTATGGTGACAATTTTACGATTAATTTCTTGCATTATACGGGCATTTATCAAGTGCTTGAATTCCTTTCGAAGGGGAATGATTTTGACTTAACTGCAAGTGTATGGGGCCATGATGAGATGCAGGTATTCGAAAGAAATAAGGGAAATATCTTTAAAGAAATTGAGTTAGAAAATGTTGAAAAAGTTCTGAGAAATGAAGAACCTGAAAATTAATAAAATAGGGAATGGGAACAAAGCGTTTGTCCTCATCCCTTATAAAAAACAAGGCAGCTATACAGGAATAGCTGCCTTGTTTGCGTTTTATTAATAATCCTCAGAATCAATCAAAGTAATTTCAGCACTATCCGGATTCAGCATCCAAGTATTAAGAGTCCAAACCCCTTCAGCATTGTTATAGTCTTTTGTCTGGTAAGTAAGCTTGTCAACCGTTGATGGACGTGTTGTATAGCCGATAGCGGCCCAGCCGGAACGCTTGACTCTGAAGAGCTGGCCGTTATGGACATAATAAAGATCAGCTGATTCAAAGTTTGAGCTTTCTGTATTGGCAATCGCTAAGAGGTCAGGCTGGCCTATATAATAAGTAGGAACTTGGTAAATCATCTTTCTTGATGCGTTATACACATAGTCTTTTATTTGAATTCCGGTATCAGCGATTACAGGCGAATTTTGTTTCTGTAAGTAGAGTTTGTAATTTCCTTTATAGAGTACATCTCCTTCTGAGATCCCAGCCCATACACTGTTCCAGGTTGCTGAGGAAGAAAAAGAACCGTAAGCTTTTTGCTCGTTGGATCCGACAGCATACACCTTATAGGAAATCCCCTTTGAGTCCTTAAGTGTGAAGGTTGCTCTGCTCTTATTGGCGATGGTGCATACCTGAATCTGTTTTACCTGCTCCAGTTTTGTTTTGGACGGAGTCTGGTAAGTGACGCGGCTGTCGCGTTCAACAAAGTAACCTCCCCCCACACTTAATAAACCTGGCTTAAACGCATAAATCCGGTAAAATTCCCCCGCTTTTAAAGTGCGGGAAAGTGTCTTTTTTTCACCATTAAGCTTAAATAAAGCTGTATCCTTTTTAATGGTTAAGCGGCCGATTTGGCCAGGCTTTAATTCAATGCCATCCCACCAGACCTTACTTCCGCTTTTGTAGTTTTGGCAGTTGTCTGCAGCGCTTGCAGAAGAAAAAAGGTTTATTAATACGATAAATGAAACGAATATTGCTCCTATTTTTTTCAATGTCTCTGTCTCCTCCTTATTGTGCAGTGAATCATAAAAACTAAGTAAATTTTACCATAAATACTCTGGACAATAGTAGTTTATCATGTATTTTATTACCAAAAGATAAATCTCAAGATTGGTAAGGAGAGCTGATAATGAATACAAGATTTCATAAGAATCAACCAATCCCAGATTATAATGATCCGCCCCCTGCAGGCAAAAAATACGTAATGGCCAAATTCTATTTCAAATTGATTAATGCTGATAAAGAACCATTTAATGTAAACTATCATGATTTTGAAGCGGTCAGTAAAAAAGGAGTTGCGTATAGCAACAAGTCCGTTGTTATACCTGATTCGGAACTTTGGACAGATCTTTATAAAGGCGGATCCTTTGCAGGGTGGACTGTATTTTTAGTCGATCAAAACGATGAACCTAAGATTGTATGGAATCGTAAAGCGACTGATGAAATTTGGTTTAAGATGAAATAAGCAAAAGCCCTTCTCATAAAGAGAGGGGCTTTAACTATGTTTCTAAGTACATCTTAATAATGGTATTTTTACAGAAAAACGATTTATTAAAAATAATACTATCCATTCAATACAGAGGATAAAGAAGCAGGTGCAGAAAAAGAGAATAATATGGGAAAAAAGGATAAATACATTGAAAACCTTAATGAAATTGAAAAAGCAGCAGCTGAAATACGTAATACCGATGATGATTCGACATTAGGGATGACAAAATCAGAGGAAGAAATATTAAAAAAGTGGGATCAAGCTTTAAATGAAATCTATCAAGTACTGGAAAAGCAGCTTCCTAAAAATCCAATAGTTCTTCTGCAGAAATATCATAAAGTGCAGCTAACTTTTCCATTCTTACTGCACTAGGAAAATATCGGTCATTCTCCCAGGCGGAGATCATATACACACTTACCCCTATTATTTTCGCTGCTTCTTTTTGAGTTAAGTTACGGGCTAATCGTTTCATTCTTAGTTTGTGACCGATAGCTGGATACATATGAAAACCTCTAATAAAAAATTGTTATAGGTATATTTTACTATAGACAGACGACTGGTGTAGTTCCATTCTCACTTCGTAAGGAGAGTTCTAACTAGAATAAATGGTGTATATCAGTTTGTTGCTTTCAGTATTATAACTTTAGGAATATTCAAGAAGGAGGTTAAGAAGTCATATATATCACTGGGCCTTAACTTAATCCTCAAATGACAAACATAAATTTGGGCAATACAATGGTCAGCCATCCCCCTGTGAACTTCATGAATATAACTTAAAATTTATGTAATATTCTTCTCTATACCGGTGTATATCATATTGTATTGAAAGAATTAAATGTAAGAGATACTTTCGCTGGATGTGAAGGGAGCAAGTGGGTATCAGTTGTTACACATGGTTATAAGTCAGGCTGGGCACTATTGGAAAACTTTGAAGTGCCGTCACCCGAGGCGGGAAGAAAAGCCTTAATTACAGAATAGGTTGATATCAGGAGAGGGGCACATTGGGGTTATGAACCAGTCGCATCTCTGCAAAAAGGTATGGTTGTCACTAAGGCAGATACATTCATGACCTTTTCAGGCCAGCTATGGCATAAAGTGGATACGGGCAGGAAACAAGGCTGGCTAGAAAGCCAATATTTCCAGAATTATATGGACTATTATGGAAAAGGGCTGCTGAAACAGAGAGCTTCCGTAATGTGATATTTTTAAGGATAAGGACAGCAAACTGATATAAAGCGCTTTTTGTAATAGAAGCAATTAAATAGATTAATAGTCCTATATTACCAATTTAATGGAAACGCATATAGAGATGGACCAAAATTTGTTATAATTTACATAGTTTTCATCGAGAAAGGAGAAGTAGAACTTGCTAAAAAAAATATTGCCTATATTTCTGGTATCCCTGTTAGCATTCAGCTCATTCAATGTAGTAAAAAGCGAAGCAGCATCAGCACCTATTGGAGTGAAGTGGGGGAATTCCATTCTAATTCCTGGCCAGATTGGAAAGGTAACAATTCTCCAGGATACAAACTTATACCAGCTAAATTCCAATGGAGAGCTTACAGTATCCCGTAAGCTATTAAAAGGGAATGAGTACCGGGTGTATTCTTATCTCAGCAGTCACGGCGGTCTTTATGGTGTAGGAGGAGGAATGTATGTTAAAAAGTCTCCTGCACAGGTAAAATATGAAACTCCTTCATCCACAAAGAAACGGCAAATTCAAAGAATCCTGTTTTTTGACCAGCGATTATTGACCCTTGCTGAGCAGGGAATACTTAAGGGGCAGCCTATTGCTGCGGACGGCACACATGATATTAAGGAAGTCTATGAGCATTTTAAGAAGATCGGAAACACAGTCCCTAAGCTGGAGAGCACCCATACTGGAAGCCTTGCTCATACTTTTAAGATGTATACGTATTATACCTATTACCCTTATGACAACAATGTACAGGTAATCGACTGGAACGATGATCATTTTGTTCCTATTAATCCTTATGTTATTCAGGAACTTCTTGGGAACCCGGAATCGGAAGGTAAGAGTGAAATAAATGGAAAGTGGATTATGAGATACAAAGCAGGAACTTATAATTTGTATGTGGGCTTTAGAGGCGATAATGGTTCACAGCTTGATTACCTTCGATTAAAGAAAAATTAAACCAAATAGCAGGCTGCAGCACAAAGCATATACATAAAAAGCCGTTGCTGCTACTGCAAAAGATAAGGCAAGGATACAAAATCGGCATTAAACTCACCTGATCTATCAATGCAGGGTGGGTTTCTTTTTTTGATTTAATCCCTAAGGACGGGGCTAAGGTAAAATTATGAATAAATGAACTATTGATAACGATTAATAAAATAAAGAATCCGAAAAGGGGAGCACAATTGAAGCATTACTTAATTTTTTTTTCCCTGCTAGTAGCTCTTTCTGGCTGCACTCAAAAAAGTGAAGAGGGAATACGAAGTGAAATATACAAAGCAGGGACAAGCTATTTGGAATCCATGCAGAAAAGCGTAGAAGAACTGGATCAAAATCCATCAAAGGATGTTCTATCGAATTCAGATCTCTTTCAGGATGTATGTACAAAAAAATTTGATTACAGTAAGCTTTCAAACAAAGAAACAAAGTTTATTGATAGAGTCGGAGATTTAAGAATAGCTTACGAACACGTGGCAGATAGCCGCAATCCTAAATATAAAGGCAGTTTCAATGAAGAATCAGCAGTAAGCGAATTTAATAGTTTATCACAAAAATTTATAAATAATTATAAAGTAGATC
>NZ_BCUY01000136.1 GCF_001591465.1 Cytobacillus firmus NBRC 15306 | reverse complement strand
GCTGCCGGGCACATGAAAGAGCACCTGATGGGTGCTCTTTTTGTGTGTAATTATATATATCCGAATCAAAATATCTTAGGTGGACTCTTCTGTTCATTAAAAAAAATTATATGCGCCATGCCTTATCTCGCCCTCTATACTAAGAGTCGATTTCATTCACCATAAAGAAGAATTGTGCCAAATGTGAGATAAACTCCAAAACATGCCAGATAACATCCCAAACCTGTTAGATAAACTGCCAAGCATGCTCCTTCCCCGGAAAAACAGCTGCCAGCTTAAATTCAGTCATCGCCGCACTCTGCCGTAGCAAAACGGCTAATACTGCACACAAGAGATCTGAACCAGCATCCCTCCCACCAATAACCTTACTGCTTCTTATCAGCCAAATACTGATAAATCAAATACGGCCCCTTTGCAGCCGTAATTTGAAGAAATGTTTGA
The DNA here is from genome assembly GCF_001591465.1 of Cytobacillus firmus NBRC 15306. Taxonomy (GTDB): domain Bacteria; phylum Bacillota; class Bacilli; order Bacillales; family Cytobacillaceae; genus Cytobacillus; species Cytobacillus firmus. Next base: position 5,684 of record NZ_BCUY01000136.1, on the reverse strand, counting down.
ATAAAAGGATAGTCTTTATTCGGCATCATTTTGATCAGTTCACTCCACCATTCTGTTTCGTAGCGGGCAATCATGCTTAAGTTATACAGCAGCAGATAATGAATAAGAAGTTCAGGGAAATCAATCAAATCATCTTTGGACAGCGGGAAGAAAACACTTCCAGAATCCAGGCTATATCGTAAGGGCTTGAAATCATATGTATTCAAATTTTCCATCTTGAATTTCAATGCTGACTCCTCTGAACCCTGAAAGCTTATATTAAAGTCTGACTTTGACTGCAGATATTCCACAAAACGGGACTCGGTCATATGAAAGCGATCAAGGATCAATTTGGGCAATAGGAATGTATCCTTTTCCAGCTCTGCACCGAGAAAAGTAGTACGGCCCTCTGTCTGGCTGTACAAATCATTAAGCTCCGGAATCTGGCCAAATAACTTTCCCATTGTTGTTTTTTCGCCTTCCAAATGTTTCATGTGGAACAATTTTTCTCCCATATAAGGGAAAAGCCCGCTTTTTTGAAATTTCACTTCATCCTGAAAAAAATTATATTGCTGCTTCTTTCTTTTCCGGGTGGATACACCGTGTGCCAAAACAGAAGTAGTCTCCGGATAATTAGGATCCACAGTCAGTATGCAGGCCTTCACAAGGTGAACAAGTCCATAAAAAAAGAGAATCGGCTTGATGACCAATGGTGCCTTCTCTGCCTGCTCATAGTATACTTGCCCGTGTTCTAGATAGTATATAAAAGGGTAACTGTTTTCATAGCTCTTTTGTTCAGCCTGATCCAGGTTTTGCTTTTGGTAGCATTTCTTTAAAAATTCCTGTGACGTGTTCGCAGAAAAAAAATATAAAAAGGAGCTTTTAAAATCAAATGGATGTATCACAGCCAGTCCTCCGAATCTTTTGAAAAATCCAACATATTAATCCGTCCTTGACAGTATTTTGTCCAATTGATAACCTACTAATAATATTTTCGAGTCCAGGAGGTCAAAAAAGATGTGGGAAACTAAGTTTGCTAAAGAAGGTTTAACTTTTGATGATGTTTTACTGGTTCCATCTAAATCAGAGGTGCTTCCTCGTGATGTAAGCCTCAAAGTTAATTTGACTGAAAAGATTGCACTCAACATTCCAGTGATCAGTGCCGGAATGGATACGGTGACTGAAGCAGAAATGGCGATCGCTATGGCGCGCCAGGGCGGTTTGGGAGTTATCCATAAAAACATGTCCATAGAACAGCAGGCTGATCAGGTGGATAAAGTAAAACGTTCAGAAAGCGGCGTTATTACGGACCCATTCTTCCTCACTCCAGAACAGCAGGTATTTGATGCAGAACATCTAATGGGCAAGTACCGGATTTCCGGTGTGCCAATCGTAAACAATACTGAGGAACAGAAGCTTGTTGGCATACTGACAAACCGTGACCTCCGATTCATTCAGGACTTTTCGATAAAAATTTCAGATGTGATGACAAAGGAAAATCTAGTAACAGCCCCAGTAGGAACTACATTAGATGAAGCAGAAAAGATTCTCCAGCAGCATAAAATTGAAAAATTGCCGCTTGTAGATGATGAAGGTGTTTTAAAAGGATTAATTACCATTAAAGATATTGAAAAAGTCATTGAGTTTCCTAACTCGGCAAAGGATGAGCGAGGACGCCTGCTGGCAGGTGCAGCGGTTGGCGTAACCGGCGATACGATGAAGCGTGTTGAAATGCTTGTTAAATCACATGTGGATATCATCGTAGTGGATACAGCACATGGACATTCAAAAGGCGTGCTTGACACTGTACGCGAGATCAGAAACACTTATCCGGATCTGGCCATTATTGCAGGTAACGTTGCAACAGCCGAAGCGACAAAGGATTTGATTGAAGCGGGTGCTGATATCGTAAAAGTGGGAATCGGGCCTGGCTCGATTTGTACAACACGCGTTGTCGCAGGCGTAGGGGTACCTCAGATCACAGCGGTATATGATTGTGCAACTGAAGCACGCAAGCATGGCAAATCAATCATTGCTGATGGCGGAATTAAATATTCAGGCGATATCGTGAAAGCTTTGGCAGCAGGCGGACATGCCGTAATGCTTGGAAGCCTTCTTGCCGGTGTTTCTGAAAGCCCTGGCGAAACGGAAATTTTCCAGGGACGCCGCTTCAAGGTATACAGAGGAATGGGTTCTGTTGCAGCCATGGAAAAAGGCTCAAAAGACCGTTACTTCCAGGAAGATAATAAAAAGTTTGTTCCAGAGGGCATCGAAGGGCGCATTGCTTATAAAGGGCCTTTATCCGATACCATTTACCAGCTTGTCGGCGGTATCCGTTCTGGAATGGGCTATTGCGGAACAAAAGATCTTCACGAGCTTCGCGAAAATGCCCAATTCATTAAAATGACTGGTGCAGGCCTGAGAGAAAGCCATCCGCATGATGTGCAGATTACAAAAGAGGCGCCAAACTACTCGCTATAATCCATTAAAAGCAGAAGAGGGAAACCTTTTTTGCTTTTTTTAATGCCAAAAAATTGAACCTAGGAAAATACTAATGCATAACAATGGCTAAGAGAGGCAGGAATAGGTAATTACTCTATCTATTCTTTGAAACAGAGTTATGATAAAATAACAAAAGTGTATTAAAACGTTGGAGGGCAGTAAAATTGAAGAAAACATTGTACCGTAAGTCTATCGCTGGATTCCTTGCCTTGGTCATGATATTAGGTCTTTTACCTGGTATACATAAAGCACATGCGGAAGATATTTTAAATATCAATGCCGATGCTGCTATTTTAGTAGATGCAGAGACCGGAAAGATTTTATATCAAAAAAATGCGGATAAAGTACTGGGTATTGCCAGTATGACAAAAATGATGACAGAATACCTGCTTCTTGAAGCCGTTGAAAAAGGCAAAGTGAAGTGGGATCAGGAATACGCAGTAAGTGAATATGTATGGAAAGTTTCACAGGATCGTGCCTTATCGAATGTCCCGTTAAGAAGAGACGGCAAATACAATATCCGTGAATTGTATGAAGCTATGGCTATCTACTCTGCGAATGGTGCAACGATTGCGATTGCAGAAACGATTGCCGGTTCTGAAACCAACTTTGTTAAGATGATGAACGAAAAAGCGGCAGAGCTTGGGTTAAAGGATTACAAATTTGTGAATTCCAGCGGTTTGAACAACCGTGATTTAAAGGGATCTCCTCCTGCGGGCGGCCCTGAGGAAGAGAACGTGATGTCAGCAAGAGATACAGCCATGCTGGCCAAAGAATTGATTAACCGGTTCCCGGAAGTACTGGAAACGGCAAGTACCCCTAGAAAGACCTTCAGAGAGGGTACAGATGATGAAATTAAAATGGAAAACTGGAACTGGATGCTTCCTGAGCTGGTATATGGCTATGAAGGGGCAGATGGCCTTAAAACAGGTACAACTGACTTTGCCGGATACTGCTTTACAGGAACTGCTCTGAGAGATGGCAGCCGCTACATCAGCGTTGTCATGAATGCTAAAGGAGCGAATGGCCAGGCTACTTATAAATCCAGATTCGATGAAACCAAGAAAATGTTCGATTTCGGTTTCACCAACTTCACGAAAGAAGAAATCGTTCCTGCCAAATATCAGGTGAAAGGCCAGAAAACAGTGCCTGTTACAAAAGGGAAAGAAGATAAAGTGAAGATTTTTTCAAAAGATGCCATCGAAATGGTGATGAGAAATGGGGAAAAGGAAAACTTTAAGCCCGTTCTTGTTCTGGATAAAAAGAAATTGAATGAAAATGGTGAATTGACTGCTCCTATTAAAAAGGGAGAAAAGGTCGGCTATTTAACGATCGAGTCCAAAGAGGACGGGAAGCTTGAGTTCCTGTCTGATAAAGGCAAAGGCAATATCCAGGTGGATGTTGTAGCCGCTGAAAGTGTTGAAAAAGCAAACTGGTTCGTGCTGACTATGCGCAGCATCGGCGGGTTCTTCGGTGATCTTTGGGGAAGTGTTTCCTCAACTGTAAAAGGTTGGTTTTAAGAAAAAGGGCTTTCCTGTCTTGACAGGAGCCCTTTTTCATTGCATATTTTCAATAGGGAAAATTCCGAGTAAAGTAATCTATTTTCCTTTTTTTGAAAAGTTATTTTTATCATAATATTTAACCCATCCAGAGCAGATGGTATTTACGAAGGGGGATAAACATGAAGACAGGTACAGATCGTGTTAAACGGGGAATGGCAGAAATGCAAAAAGGCGGCGTTATTATGGACGTCGTTAACGCTGAGCAGGCAAAAATCGCAGAAGAAGCTGGTGCAGTAGCAGTTATGGCACTTGAGCGTGTTCCTTCTGATATCCGTGCAGCCGGCGGTGTAGCACGTATGGCAGATCCGCGTATTATGGAAGAAGTAATGGGTGCAGTTTCAATCCCGGTAATGGCAAAAGCACGTATCGGCCATATTGTAGAAGCTCGTTTGCTTGAAGCGATGGGTGTCGATTACATAGATGAGAGTGAAGTTTTAACTCCTGCCGATGAAGAATACCATTTGAATAAAAGAGACTACACTGTTCCATTCGTTTGCGGATGCCGTGATTTAGGTGAAGCAGCACGCCGTATTGGCGAAGGTGCTTCCATGCTTCGCACAAAGGGTGAGCCTGGAACTGGAAACATCGTTGAAGCTGTGCGCCATATCCGCAAGGTGAATGCACAGGTGCGCAAGGTTGCCGGCATGAATGAAGATGAGTTAATGACAGAAGCTAAGCTTCTGGGAGCGCCATATGAGCTTCTTTTGGAAATCAAGAGCCTTGGACGCCTTCCAGTCGTAAACTTCGCAGCAGGCGGCGTTGCAACACCTGCAGATGCAGCTCTAATGATGGAGCTTGGTGCTGACGGTGTGTTCGTAGGATCAGGTATCTTCAAATCTGAAAACCCTGCGAAATTTGCACGTGCCATTGTGGAAGCAACTACACATTACCAGGACTACAAATTAATTGCTGAACTTTCAAAAGAACTTGGCACACCGATGAAGGGAATCGAAATTTCTTCATTGGCTCCTGAAGCTCGTATGCAGGAGCGCGGCTGGTAAGGAGAATCGACATGATAAAGGTTGGAGTATTAGGGCTGCAGGGTGCGGTCAGAGAGCATGTTCTATCGGTAGAAGCATGCGGTGCCGAGGCTGTGGTCATCAAACGCAAAGAGCAGCTTGATGAGGTGGACGGGCTTATCCTGCCTGGCGGTGAGAGCACGACCATGAGACGCCTCATTGATAAATATGATTTTATGGACAGCCTTAAGGAGTTTGCCCAGTCAGGAAAGCCGATGTTCGGAACATGTGCCGGGCTTATCCTTCTTGCAAACCATATTATTGGCTATGATGAGCCTCATATTGGTGTGATGGATGTCCGGGTGGAAAGAAATTCATTCGGCCGCCAGCGCGAAAGCTTTGAAGCTGAACTTGATATTGCCGGAGTGGCAGAAGACTTTGCGGCAGTCTTTATTCGTGCGCCGCATATTGTCGAGGCGGGGGAGAATGTTGAAATCCTTGCCAAGCACAATGGCCGGATTGTGGCCGCGCGTGAAGGCAGATTCCTCGGATGCTCTTTCCATCCGGAACTGACGGATGACCATCGCCTGACAGGCTATTTTGTTGAAATGATTAAAGAGTCAAAGCAATTAGCAATTTGAATATTTTGGTTGCAAATGGAACATAATTGTAGTACATTATC
>NZ_BCUY01000135.1 GCF_001591465.1 Cytobacillus firmus NBRC 15306 | reverse complement strand
ATAAGAATAAGCTGCCTAATTCAGCAGCTGAGATAGAACATAAATATGTTTTGTTAGTTCGTATTTTGTTCGAATAGCGAAAACACCACATATTTATTGCCTTTATGCAAAACATAATGTTATCCATAAATAAGGAGAATGTTATGTTCCCAAATTATAAAGGAAAACTACAAGCAATTATGTGGATGGGTGTTGGCTCAGCTCTTCTCTCAAGTATCTTTAGTGCATTTCTTATTAGTATAGCTATTAAGACCAACAGAAAACTTAATCAGTTGTCTAAGCGCTAGGGATTAAATTCCTAGCATTTTCTGTTTGCTTAATATGTCTAATTCGTATATCAGTTTGTGTCTCTTATAAAACAAACCTGCCCCTATAGTAAAACAAAAAAAGCCGCCTGGTTTGGCAGCTGATCTCGAACATAAGCCCACGGTACCTTTCGCCATCCTATAGTAAAATCCTTTTTCCACTAACCTGCCCAATATATACAGTATGATTTTTGAGCGTATCCATCGTAAATAATGAAACAAAAACAGCCATTTTCTAACTTTGCTTACTTAATATATTCAGTAAGATACTGTATATATCTGCCCGTTAGTTAAACAATAAAAAGCTGCCTAGTTTGGCAGCTGGTCTGAACATTTCTTTCCCCTAGTTCTAAAATGAAGATTTAATATATTCCTTTCAACCCTATGATCTGATGGAATTCTTCGTGGTTTTCTGATTCCTATTTTTATTTTCCCATCTTTTTGCCAAAAACATTATAAATAAGTCATACATAGCAAACAACGCAGTTAAGACAATAATAGCAGTAAAACCGTATTTATGCGGAACAATAAAATAAGAAACAACAAGTGTTAACCCAAAAATTAACCAGCCAATATAATGCCATTTAAAGTATGACATACTTATCTCCTCCTGCTGTCTAAATTATTCCACTTTATAGGAGTCTTACCTGTGCTAAACCATAATTAATAATTTAAGAAGCTGCTTATACGCTAATTAACAATAATTTACCGCTTCTATAAATTAGACGATTAAGACGATAAAAGGTATCATCAATACACCAATCCTGCAAAATTTAATTTTTTCCTTCTCAAACAAACCTGCCCCGTTTGTACAATAAGAAAAACCACCTGAGATGGCGGCTGGAACTTAAAGTAATGCGCCCAATTGATGAACAACTTTTATCTAAAAAAATACTGCAATTAGTAAACTGATAGCAAAGAGAATAAATGCAAACTGTATCGTGAAATACATAATCAACTCAAGTGGTACAAGTTTCCTTTGCCTTTTATTCTTCTCTAAATGCCTTAGATAGAAACCAGCACTTATAATAAGCAGAACATTAGCTACGGCTCGTAAAATTTCTACAAAAAGAATCATCAAGCGTAAACTCCTTTCTCCCCAAGGCATTCTCTCGTAAACTGGTCCTATTCTGGCATAGTGTTGTACTGCAACGCTCTTTATTAATGAGTATCATTGTTGAGCTAATGCCCCATTAGCTAAAAAATTAAAAGCCACCTGGGAGGGCAGCTGGATTTAAAAGTAACGCACCCTATAGTTTAAGTGCAAAATTTCAAAAAGTTATCCAAGATAAAGAAAGCTGCCTATAATTAGCGCTTTACCGAGTTCCATATTTCACTGTGTAATTGGCAGCTCATTTTTCAAAAACCATTCAAACCATCTACCGTGCCCATCGGTTGCTGCAATAGTATTCTGACTCTCAATGTGATTCAAATAATAATCTAGATGTAAGAATCTATCTTGAACGTTATTGTAAATATGGAAGACATCTCTTTCCTTACCTATAGTTTCAACAGTCTTTAATAAACGTTTTTTCATTTCTAATGATATTTGGTTCGCAACATGAGTATGGAATATGCAAATTGCACTGTCCTCTGGTATATTTTCAACGTATTCTAGCAATAGACTTATCCCATCCCCGTCAACCAAATGTACTGAGCCGTCCTTGACATAACTTGCAGCTTCTTCAAACATAAACAACCTCTCTTTATGTTCGGGCCATATTAATGATTTTAGCCACAAGTGCTCTTCCTCATTTTTCAGATCAACTATATTTAGATCTATGCCAACTCTTGTTGAAACTGGTGGCGGTGTCGAATGGAGGATTGGAATATTCTCTCCTTTTATTTCTGCTGAAATATTAAGTTTAGAATCTTTATTACCATAAATGTTTTTTTGCCCGTAGGAATATGAATATTTATCCCAAAGAAGCTGTAACCCCGCACTTGTCCCAATTTCAATAAGTGCTAAAGGTTTCTTTGCTTTCTCGTAAATAGTGCAAAAAGCAGGATAAAGGTATGCACATCTTCGTACTTCGTTGGTTTGAACAAGCTTAGTTTTAAGAATCGACTCAATTTCATTTCTATATTTAAGGCAAAAATCTTTAAAGTCTTCAAACGACTCATTAAATAATTTTGGATTATTTACTATGCTCGGGTAATACTCTTTTAATGGGTGTTCCTTACCATTTAGTAAGAGATAGTGAACTGCACCAAACAGAAGATTTGGAACAGGTTGTCCCGCACGTGCGCTACTACAAATTTCAAGCAGAGTTTCATTACTAGCAATTTTTTTGGACAAATATTCGTATAATAAACTAGACCCTTTACATTCCCTCTCGGCAAACGTCAGGAAAGTTTTTGACAAGACTTCAGTATTAAACAAATAAAATCCCCCTTTTTAAACAAGTACATTATATGATTCGATATTTTTCCAAAAAAACCCTTTATAATTTGATTTTTGAAATTGACTATATCATCAAGAAAAGAAAATCTTATACAACAAACCTGCCCTATAGCACAAGAACAAAATCGCTAACGCGACTTAAGCCACGTCCCAAGTGAAGATTACTCACTTGGGACATTCCCTGCTCGTCGCATTGTGCCATTACAATAAGGGCACACTACTTCCACCTCTTCATTTTCTTTTAAATCATATTGAAACTCTTCAACCACATATTCAGGTACCTCATCCTCCTTACCACAATCCAAACATTTCAAAATGAGCAATTTTATTTCTTCATTCAAACCGAATGGATCGTCATCATTCAGTGATTCCAAAAATGCCTTATTCAGTTCATCCTGCTCTTTGTTTTTGGTCAAGACTAATCCTCCTCAATGTCTTAACAGACTCCATATCTTCCATATAATGATACAGGAATCCATAGTCCGCATGCTAAATCTCAACTAAGTCCATCTGACGATGGCAATGGGGACAAATAAATGGATCTTTATCAAAAGCTTCTATCATGCGCTGTCTATAGGTTTTCTTCTTCTTTTTTCTCTCAAGTAGTAATGAAAGATGAAAGTTGCTTTGTTCTCATGAAAGCATAGAGACTCAATACCGTATTAGCTTTTTTATATGATCTTCTGCTGTACAAACCAAAACGACCAACCATTCGGAAATGCTTGGGCTGAATATGTTGTATTAAATTAAACAGAAATCGATAAACCGGAAGAATTTCATCTACTCTTTTACCCGTTTGGTGATCCTCATACCAAAAATGAACGGTCTGCCCATCATAGTTAACGACTCGATACTCTGCAATAGCTGGTCTAGCTAAATATCTACCTATGTATTTCGCTGCTCCTTTGGCATCCTTCATTTTCCGTTCTGCATTCACATAGAACCCTTTTTGATAGCGTTTGTACAAACCATTAATAAGTCTTAATATGGCCTGATTATTAGGAAACCATGATTTTAATAAATCTAATAGCACCTTTTGCCATGACTTTCTTAAGTATTCATATGGAATAAACTCAGTTGGTACCCACTCATTACGGTTATCCAGAGCTCCTTCTGTAACTAGAGTATGGATATGAGGGTTAAACTTAAGGTCTCTTCCAAATGTATGAATGACAGTAATAACACCAACTTGTAACTGGCGTTTCTTACTTTTACGTTGGTAATAAAATTGAAATACCTCCGCTACCTTTTTACTTAACTCCTTTAACTTTTTACGATCTTGAAAAAAGACATTTCTCAATTCCTTTGGAATGGTAAATACCATATGTCGGTGTGGAACATTGAAGATCATTTCCTGTTGTTTGTCTGACCAATCATCCGTATATTTCTTACCACATTTATGGCAAAAACGACTCTTACAAGTGAAACAAACAAAAATGGGTTTAGATTCCCCTTCGCATCCTAGGCATTCATATCGAGCATATCCTAAATCACTAGTACCACATCTGATTGCCTTTTCAACTGTTTCTTTGATGTCCTCACGATAGGTTTCAGGAAAACGAACCGAGTGCATCCTCCAAAACCCGTCAAAATGATCCTTTAATATTTGTTTGATAACTCCACTATTGCCTTTACCCATATAAAAGACCCCACTAATAATATACGAACAGTTTACCGAACAATTATCCACAAGTCGAGAAATTTATAATTTCCTAAACGACAAAAAAAGCCGCCTGGACTTGGCAGCTGGATTTTAAAGTAATGAACCCTATAGTGTAAGTACATTTTTTACAATGTTGTTCTTTATTTTAGGGATGCTGCCCCTTCATTTGAAGAAGAATGATAATTTAAGGGTCTGTATCCAAAACTAAAGAAAAAAAAGTATATTACTTACATTAATTACGGGGAAAATCATCTCTAAATAAAATATTATCTTTTTAATCTCAAATTTCTTATTAATTCTTCAATATTCTCAGCAATATTTTCAAATATACCTCTTTCAAAATCTTCTAATTGAACTATTCCACTATTGTTCTCAATTACCAACAACAAACCATTTCCCTCAATCCCAATAGGTATCTTCTCTAAACTATCCCCATGATTTTTTTTATAGCCTTTCAAAGATTCCTTGAATGAACTTATCTCATTATTAGGTATGACAGGTTCTAATTTAATATAGTTTTCTTGATAAAAGCCATCTAAGTCTGCAAACCAATATGAGTTAAAATAATCAACAATTGTTTTATGCAATTTTATGTCAAATTCATCTTCTAAACTTGTAAAATCTTGTGAAACAGTCATTTCTACAGGTTTCCATGTGATATATTCATCCTCATCGACTTTACCTTCATAAATTATTAGGTTATCTTCACTACTAATAGGTGTTTTAAATAAAAAATCCAAACCTTCCTTTGCTACTTCTTTCCTCAACTGAAAGTATTCTTGCATTGCTTCTTTTATTTTCAATGTTATCATCCTTTACTTTTTTAGAAATTTTTCAAGTAATTCAGCATATTGACTATCATTTCCCCAAATACCTGCAGCTTTTTCTGCGTTATGAATTCCACCTGTCCCAGGATGTAACTTTGAAGGGACTGCAACTGCCTGCCCACCCCCACCTACATGGTGATGGATTAAAGTATCATTGTATAATTCCTTTATATCATATTGCGGGAAATGTTCTCTAAACGCTTTATCATTAATAGGAGAAAAACCCAAGTTGATTTTTTGTTTATTTACTTTACTTAAACTCTCTGGATGTTTATTCATTATTTCTTTCCAATAAAAGTCTTTATCACGTAGCCAACCTTCTGCATTTGTTCCTGATTTCCCCTTACCTACATATGGCATTTCAACTGTAATTCTAGGATCAGCAGTATATTTTTCTTCTAGTTTTTTTAAATTAGCATTTCTATAAGTTCTTATATGCTGGTTAGTAATACCTATTCCCTTAACCCCAAACACATCTTCAGTCACCATCTTGATTTTCGTCAACGGATCAAAAAGAACATTGTAAGGCACCGGCCCTCGAGCTAGTCCCCCTCCTGCCATGGCTGGTGTCTGAACCGGCGTGTAAATCGGTAGTGCCTTCTCTCCTTTACCAGCCTGGCGAACTGACTTGGCAATGGTTCCAGCCTTCCCAATCCCCTTATCACCAAGAATGCCAATTCCCAAGGAAGTCAGGCCATAGGTAAAGAAAGCTGTCCGGCTTTTGGTATCACCATTTATGACATCCCGCTCCCAGGCGGTGGTGACAGCGGACCATATATACTTCGGCATATCCAAAGCCCGGCGTACTTTTCCTATAGGGTCATTAATAATGCCTAAATAAAATTCCTGGTGCTTCCTTTGGTTTTCAAGAAGCTGGTCACGGTTAAACAGCACTTCATTGCCCAAAAGCAGCGGACTGAACGGTCCCATGATGGTTCTTCCCAGCTCATAGGTTGACTTCAAGCCTTCCCATGTATCTCCTACAGCTTTGCCAGTCCCTTCAATA
>NZ_BCUY01000134.1 GCF_001591465.1 Cytobacillus firmus NBRC 15306 | reverse complement strand
CTCCTTTACATAATTCAAATAATTGAGATTTAAAGGAATAAGATGGAGGTTAATTTGGAATTGATTTTTCTTGTATTTGTATACTTATTTTTCATTAATACTGTTGGTATGGTATTGATGTACCTAGATAAAAAAAAGGCTATCAAAGGGGAGTGGAGAATTAAAGAAAAAACATTATTTAAAATTGCGTTGTTGGGTGGCTCTGTTGGAATTTTGCTAGGCGGCCAGCAATTTCGGCATAAAACCCACCATAATTCATTCAAATATGGAATTCCGGTTATCATTACATTCCAAATCGCATTGATCATCTTTGCCATTTATTTCTTTCAAAATAACCCCATTTGATGAGAGGACATAAAATGCAATTCACCAATAATCCCCAAAACTAAATAATGGTTTTATCATAAAAAGGGATAACGTTCTGCTATCCCTTTTACATATGATTCTATTCTTTTACTTTTAGCAATCGTAAACTGTTTAATGTTACAAGTAACGTTGCTCCCATATCAGCAAATATCGCTATCCATAGTGTTAACCAACCGGGCATGACTAACAGTAATGCCACTAATTTAATCGCTAAAGAGAAGGTAATGTTTTGCTTGATGATTGTTAAAGCCTTACGGCTTAATTTTATTGTATATGGTAATCTACTCAAATCATCAGACATTAATGCGATGTCAGCCGTTTCTAAAGCTGTATCAGTTCCAGCACCACCCATCGCTACACCAACGGTAGATGCTGCAAGTGCTGGAGCATCGTTCACGCCATCTCCGACCATTCCCACACTTTGATGTTTTTCTCGAAGTTCTTTAATGAAATTCAACTTATCCTCTGGAAGTAAATCAGCTTTAATATCAGAAACACCAATTTGTTTTCCAATTGCACTTGCAGTTCTTTGATTATCACCTGTAAGCATTACTGTTTCAATTCCAATATTATTCAATTTACCGATGACTTCTTTTGATGTTTCCCTAATTTCATCAGCTACAGCAATTAACGAAAGAATCTCTTTTTTCGTTCCTAGCACCATCACGGTTTTTCCTTGGGTCTGCATTTCTGTAATCTTTTGTTTTCTATCACTTTCAATGCTTCCATGCAATTCTTCAAAAAGTGCTGGGCTTCCGACATAATACATTTCGTTATTTACTTTGGCTTTTACACCTTTACCCGTAATGGATTGGAAGTCTTCAATCATTACATCATTAAAGTCTGAACCATTTTCTTCTGCTTTTCTCATAATTGCTGAAGCAAGTGGATGCTGCGATCCTTTTTCAATGGCTGCTGTTATGGTCATTAATTCATTTTCATTTCCACCATATGTCACAATGTCTGTTACAGCAGGAATCCCTTTTGTTAATGTTCCTGTTTTATCAAAGGCAATCGCTTTTAAGTGTCCTGCTTCTTCTAAATGGATACCACCTTTAATTAAAACACCATTTTTCGCTGCATTTCCTATTGCTGTAACAACAGCAACTGGAGTTGAGACTACTAAGGCACAAGGACAACCAACCACTAATACAGCTAATCCTTGATAAATCCATTGGCTCCAGTCTCCCCCAAATAATGGTGGAACTACCGCAATTAAAAGAGCTAGTATCACAATAGCTGGTGTATAGTATTTTGCAAATTTATCGACAAACGCTTGAGAAGGGGCCCGTTCTGCTTGAGCTTCTTCTACCAAGTGAATGATTTTTGAAAGAGTAGTATCTTCAACTCGTTTTGTTACTTTAACCTCAAGTAACCCTTCTTCATTCAAGGTTCCTGCAAATACTTCATCATCTGTGGTTTTCATTACTGGAACACTTTCACCTGTAATCGCAGCCTGATTTAATGTCGATGTACCTTTAACCACTACTCCATCCATTGCTAACTTTTGACCGGGCTTAACAATCATGATGTCTCCAACTTGAATATCATCAACATGAATCATCATTTCTTCATTGCCACGTCGAATTAACGCTTCTTTTGGGGCAATATCCATTAAAGATTCAATAGATTGACGTGCTTTATCCATTGAATAACGCTCTAATGCTTCACTAATCGCAAATAGGATAACAACGGTTGCCCCTTCACCCCATTCACCAATGATTGCAGCTCCTATAATGGCAATAGTCATAAGCGTATTCATATCGAAATTTAATCTGCTTAGATTTTTGAGACCTTTAATGAATAACGAATATCCACCGATTAAAATGGACGCTGCATAACCAATTGTCGGTAGAACATGCTCCTCACCATACTGCTCTCCTAAGAACCAGCTAACTACAAGTAAAAGAGCTGATATATATACCTTAATGTTTTCTTTCTGCTTCCAAAAAGGTTCTCGTTCTACCCTTTGTTCTTTTTCATCTCGAATTTTTAAATTTTCAAATGCTCCTGCTTTTTCTAATTCTTCAATTGTTGTCGTCCCTTTAACATAAACTTTAGATGCTCCGAAGTTTACTTTCGCATCCTGAACACCGGGAAGTTCTTTAACATTATTTTCAAAAATGGCTGCACAGTTAGTACAAGTAAATCCTTGAACACGATAGGCTTTCATTTCTTCTTCAGCAAGTTTTGCTTTCTCACTAGACATTGCTCTTCACCTCTTTCTTATGTGCTAATGCAATCATCATAATTTGTCTGATATGCTCATCATCTAATGAATAAAATGCCAGTTTGCCTTCTTTTCTAAATTTCACAACCCCCTGTTTATGAAGGAAGCGTAAATGATGAGAAGCATTTGCAACTGTAACACCTACTATATTTGCGATGTCACACACACATAGTTCTTCATCTTGACACAAAGCATAGGTAATTTTTGCTCTATTTTCATCTGCAATAGCTTTTAACATTTGGGCAACACTAACAATGTCAATTGCTTGTAAATCCCCTTGTATTCGATTGACTTTTTCTTCATCATAACAATAAATCTCACAGGTATCTTTTTTATTCATTATCTCACTCCATTCTCATTCAAGTGTTCATTTGATTATAGTATACTTCATTTAACCAAAAACATTCAAGTATATATTTGAATGAAATTAAAATAGGAATTTGTATAATTCTAACTCCTGATTGAGTATTGCGGATAGAATGAGCCGGCTGTGCGGAGTTTTGAGCCACTGTTTGCGGACAACAGAGCCAGTGAATGCGGAGGAGAGAGCCACTGTCTATTAAAGGGGAACAGCCATTGAAATGGTTTTATCCTAATTTCAATGGCTGCTGATTCTATCTAAATCGTTTATCTTCTAATTGTTCGTCTATAATCTCAATTGCCCAACGGACAAGTTCATCAAAATCTAAATCACCTTCCTCGTCCCATATACAAGTAGTTAGTAACCTATCTTCTATTTTCATCATTACTTCTTCCGGTAAATATCTGTGAAAGAAATACTTAGCTACACGGTTTTCAACTTCTGTTGGGATCATCTTCCCACCACCAAACCATGACGTTCTCTCATTGATACTTCACCATCGACTAGAATCTTATAGGAATCATGCACTATGCGGTCAAGAATCGCATCTGCTATCTGCGCTTGTCCCAACTTAGAGTGCCACCCTTCCGGTGAGAATTGGGAACAGAATATAGTAGAAGTCCTCTTTATTCTTGATTCAATAATTTCTAAGACGTGAAGGGCATGCTCCTCCGAGAGCTCAGTTAATAGCCATTCATCAAGTATTAATAGATCGATTTTCTTATATTTTTGGATGATTTTACGGAAGCTACCATCGGCTTCATACTTTGCGACAGCTAGTTCATCAAGCAATTCTGGCAATCTGATATACTTTACATTGTAAAATTGGCGACAGGCATGAATGCCAAAGGCATTGGATATCCACGTTTTTCCGTTCCCTGATGCACCCATTAAAATAATGTTATGGTGGTTTTGTATATAATTCCCTGTCGCTAGCTCCAATATTAGTTTTTTGTCTAAGTTACGATCAGGATGATACTCTATGTCTTCAATAGCTGCCATAGGATCTTCGAAGTTTGCCTGTTTAATCAACCGTTCCAATCTATTTGATTTTCGACGGTCAAACTCATAGTCTACTAAAAGATTAAATCGATCATCGAAATCCATATCTTGATAGTCTTTGTTCTGGCTTTGTTGCTGATATAATTCTGCCATTGCACCCATTTTCATTTCGGTTAATTTACGTAATGTTTCTTGGTTCATCATTTTTTGTCCTCTCCAAAGTATTTAGCGCCACGGGTAAAGCCATGGTTATTATTATTGATTCGATGATTATCAACATTAGATTTTTGCTCACGCTTTTTTCGCCTATCCAATATCCCTTTTAACACGGGAATGGTCGGATTTGTTGATATTTCAAGCAATTTATGTGTTGCGGTCTCGAGTTCATCCCTTGTATGCTTGGCTGATAAATTCCTTAAAGCACTAAGGATGTTTAATGCCTTCTTTTCCGCATTCGTTTCTAGGATATAAGAGACAAACCGCACCATGGAGGGCCCAATTGTTTCTGCCCATTTACGATTGTTTTCAGGGTTATGCTCAAGGTATAGTCTATGATTATCTGGCATGTGATCCCTATTCGTAGAAAACTGTCCAACTTCTCCCATTAACCGTTTATGGGATGCAATTCGCGCTTCCTTAAAGTAAACTTCAATTAGGTCAGTGGTCAGCCGAACATCGACTTGTTCACGGACATAATCATATGGGACGGAATAATACATTCGTTCAATTTGGATGTGGTAGTTCAATTGAACTTTTGCTGTTTTCCATTCCGCAAGTTTGTAACGTGTTTGAGGAAGCTGTTGAAGGTGGGATTTCTCTTCTTCCTCAAACACCTTTTTACGTGAGCCGGGACGTTTCTGAAAATCAATCGTATTGATTTCTTCCAGCTTTTCATGGATTCTTTGATTTAAATCCTCTATGTGAAAACATTGATAGTTTCTTAACGAGGCGATGATCTGTCGTGAAATGTACCCAACGGTACCTTCGACACTAGCCTTATCCCTTGGTTTTCGAACCCGGCTAGGCACGACGACTATACGATAGTAATCTGCCATTTCTCGATAGGCTTCATTAAGGAGTGGTTCGACTCGTAATGGCTTAATAACCCCCGTTTTTAGATTATCTGGAACCAAAGTTTCAGGAACACCACCAAAATATTCGAATGCATGGATATGGGCCAGAAGCCAGTTTGGTGACTTCATATCGAAAAACGCCTCCACGTAACTTAACTGGCTGTATGGCAAAGCCGCAATGAAAACATATGCCGGAATCTTTTCACCAGTGAAACGATCAATAATATGCAGTGTGGATCCTGCCCAATCCACTTCCATGATTTCACCCGGTTTTCTGCGAATTGGCATCGTTAATTTATATTTTTTCGCGTACTTCCCATAATTTTCACAAAAAGTCCTGTAGGCATAGGGGACTTTTCCACCCTCGCGAGCATCTACCGCATACTCATGATGCAATAAAGCCAAGGTGACATTCTTTTTTTGCAGCTCCTTATGCACCTTCTCCCAGTCAACCGGGAAGTACCCCTTTTCGCTAGCCTGTTTCTCCGGAAAAAGAAATTCCTCCAACCATCGATTAGTCATGGTATCGTTCAAGCTTTCTATCCCCAGCTTCTTGGCACGCCGAATGACTTCGGCGACTGTATTCCTAGAGTGACCGGCACTAGAACTGATTGTTCTTTGACTGATCTTATCAAAATACAGTTCAAGAATTTTACGACAATTAACCATAAAAAAACCTCCTGTATAATATTGTCATGCATTTTTGCATGCAATTTTTATTATACAAGAGGTTATTTGTTTTATCGTGCCGGCTCTAATTCCGCAGATAACGGCTCACTCTTCCGCATTGACTGGCTCAAAACTCCGCACATGTGGCTCAATTCATATGCAATAATCATCCTGATGTTCGTTTTTTTTAACTAACCTTTCTTAGCATAAAATTAAATCCACAATTTATTTATAAAAACAAAAAAACAAGCTATTCATTATAGCTTGTTTTCTATGAGTTTTTGGGTTCAACTATCCTCTAATTCCTTAGATTTTAAATCAACTAAAGGATACAATTTTTTTATTATTCTGATCAGCAACTTCCTTACGCAATTTATTGTTTTCAATTTCTAATTTTTGAATATCCTTTTGTCTATCTTCTATTTGTTGGATAAGACGTTTATTTTCAGCTTCTAACTTTTCTATATATAATTTCATTTCGAAGCTGTCAACTACTTTCTGTCTTAATCCATCTATATACATGGAAAGCTCCCCTTTTTCACTTTTGAGCTTTTTAGTCCTATTTATATACAAAATGTCTTCTTTTTCC
>NZ_BCUY01000133.1 GCF_001591465.1 Cytobacillus firmus NBRC 15306 | reverse complement strand
CCCTCTATTTGTCTCTTAAATTACTAGAATATGTTTATGTTTATGCTGGGAAGAATGGAAATATACAGCTTACAGGTCGGTTATTCCATAATAGATAGCTAGATAAGGAGAACGATGGAGAAATTCCGGCATAAAAGCAATTTGATCAGAAAATTGAAATATTTCATGCTATAATATAAGAAATTAAGTCCGTAAAATTTTAAGGGAAAGCAGGTGAAAACATGGGGGAGGAACACCAATACCTATTTATTGATTTTGAGTTTACCATGCCTGATAAAGGCGGTGCTTTCAGAGGTTTTTTTCCTGAAATTATCGAAGCTGGCATTGTATCAGTTATCAGCAATCAGGTTTGTGAAGAGTTCTCTTCATATGTAACTCCTGTCCGGTTTCCGATATTGTCCGAGCGGTGCAAATCTTTTCTGCATATATCACAGGAACAAGTAGATCAGGGAATTGATTTTCTTGAATTGGTGAAGAAAATGAAGGATATGAACAGAAATCGTCCTTGCACAATTGTTACGTGGGGAAATATGGATATGAAGGTGCTTAGAAATAATTGCATCCAGGCTGGAGTGGATTTTCCGTTCAGGGGCAGGGAAGTGGACCTTTCGATGGAATATAAGCGATTCTTTGGTGACCAAAACCAGACAGGATTATGGAAAGCAGTTCAGGAATACGGCAAGGAAGGAACAGGAAAACATCACCGTGCTCTGGATGATGCCTTGACGACTTACAATATTTTCAGATTGGTAGAAAAGGATAAAAAGTATCTGCAAAAGCCGGAGCCTACGACAATTGGCGACCGGGTGGACTTCTCGAAGCTGTTTAATAAATTTGCCTGACAAGCCAAATCCATCAAAGCGATTTGGCTTGTTTTCATTTTACTTAAAATAATCTTTCTCCAATGAGTCGAGATTTCTTATGCTTTGCTCAGCCCATGGAGAAGAATCTCCTTCCAGCTCCGTTCTCATTCTATCCAGTGCTATTTGCAGCGAATCCTTATAATCTGGTATTTCTTCTGCGAAAGGCTTTACCATTTGCTTAGGCACATTGGTCTGCTCTCTGTAAGCAAGCGCGCGGCGTTCATGAAAAAGCATCACGTCCGCTTCTTTAGGGTTATGTAAATCCCCCTGCATGGGATGCTTTAAAACACCCAGCACTCTGACCAGATAATGCTGGGGCCGGATGTCTGTCACTTCTCCTATATATTTGCCTGTTTTATAGATGGCTGTTACTTTGTCGCCGATCTTAACTTCTGCCAACCTAACCTCTCCTTTTTCATTTTCTTTAGCCCTATTATGAAGCCTGGAAAAACAAAGTGCAAATTTTCAATAAATCAGGTAAGCTAAAAATTGATTAGTTTTTTTATAGGAGGCTGAAAACAATGAAATGGCGTATGTTAACCCCCATTCTAATTCTGATGTTTATCCTGTCAGCATGCGGGACAAGCACCGAAAAAGAAGCGGACAATGCAAATGGCTCTGAAACTGAAGAAAAACAGACAAATAACCAGGCAAGCGAAACTCCGGACAACTTTCCGCAGCTGACTGAAGAAGTACAGGGAAATGAAAGACTTGTGGAAATGCAGACATCAAAAGGGAATATTAAAATTAAACTTTTCCCGGACCAGGCTCCGAAAGCTGTTGAAAATTTCATTAAGCACAGTGAAGATGGCTACTACGACGGCTTGATTTTTCACCGTGTCATTCAGGATTTTATGATCCAGGGCGGCGATCCTGAGGGAACCGGCATGGGAGGAGAAAGCATTTACGGTGAAGCATTTGAGGATGAATTTTCGAACGAACTCTTTCACATTCGCGGTGCATTATCAATGGCTAATGCAGGTCCGAATACAAACGGAAGCCAATTCTTTATAGTCCAGAACACGACACTTGATCCAAGCCTGAAAGAGCAAATGGAAAAGGCCGGCTATCCGGAAGAAATCATTAAAGCTTATGGAAATGGTGGAACACCAACGCTCGATCATAAGCACACCGTTTTTGGACAGGTTGTTGAGGGAATGGATGTAGTCGACAGCATCGCAGCGGTTGAAACAGCCGAACAGGACAAGCCTGCGGAAGATGTGGTTATTGAAAAGATCGAGGTATTGAAATAAGTTCATTGGACTGTGCAACCATTGCTGATATAATAATTTAATGGACACTGCTTTTAGCAGAAAGGATGGATTAGAATGCTGCAATGGTATGTACTGTCACTGTTTTTGTATTTTCCTGAAGATAAATCAGAATACGGCCCGGCAGCTTTAACGTTTGCCATCTTCTTAATTGGGGCCATTCTTACCATGAGATTAATTATCCGTGTATCAAGGCGCGAAGCAGCCAAAGCGAAAGAGCTTGAAGAGCGCATTGACAGGCAAAATAGACAAGAGGGGAACAGCTGAGCGGCTGTTCTTCTTTTTTTTGGTGAGATCTAGGCCCAGCTTCCAGGAGTCGGAGGTGAGCATGGCACTTGCGCTGCTCTTGTTTATTAATAATGTGATTGGGCAACACTAAAGGCAAATTGTCTTGATGGAGGATTCAATCATGAGAAAAGGTTTGATGCTTGGTGTTTTTCTTCTTTTGTCCGGCTGCGGGGAAGAGAATATTACAAATACAGAAGTCGAAATGTATAATGCTGCAGGTGATTCATTAGGCACCATTAAGGTGCAGGAACAAGCGAGCGGAGTAAAATTGACCGGAGATCTGAGCGGGCTGCCGCCGGGGGAGCTTGCTATCCATATCCATGAAGAAGCAAAATGTGAACCCCCTGATTTCAAATCCGCCGGGAATCATTTCAATCCTGATAATAAGGAGCATGGTCTGCTTCACCCAAAAGGATCCCATGCGGGTGACCTTCCCAACCTGATTGTCGAGGATGACGGCAAAGTTAAGATTGATTTTATGGCGCCTCAGGTCACGTTAAAAGAAGCCAAAACCTCACTGCTGACAAAGGAAGGGACCTCCATTGTCATCCATGACGGGCCGGATGATGGCATGACCCAGCCGGCAGGAGATTCCGGAGAACGCATTGCCTGCGGCCGTATTTCAAAAGATAAAAAAGAAGAAGGGCAGAAAAAAGCACAGGATGATCAGTCAACAGAAGAATAAATAACTGAAGGCTTTTCTTGAAGGGGAAAGCCTTTATCACTGGGAATTTTTCCGGACGATCCGTATAATGGAGTTAAACCTTATAATGGAGGTTGGTTAAATGGGAATTTTCGATGGTTTTATCGGCAATGCATCAGAAGCAGACATTAAGGAGGTCCAGGACGAATTTTCAGCAGTCCTTGCTCCAAGCGAACAGGTTGAAAAAGCCTACAGACTTGTCCGTGATTTATTCATTTTTACAAACAAGCGCCTGATTCTGGTGGATAAGCAGGGAATCACAGGGAAAAAAATCGAGTATCACAGCATCCCCTATAAAAGTATTACCCACTTTAGCATTGAAACCGCAGGCAGCTTCGATCTGGAGGCCGAATTGAAAATTTGGATCTCAGGATCAGACGAACCAATTGAAAAACATTTTAATAAAAACTTGAACATCTACGAAGTGCAGAGCGTGCTTGCTGAATATGTACTGTAAATCCCCTTGCTTGAAGAGCGAGGGGATTTTACTTGTGAGTGCGGGAAACTTTTCTTACAATGAAATTATTCCAATATGAGAGGTGAAATATGAATATTATACCCCGTTTCGAATCGAGGGAGCTGGAATTGCTCCGCATCCTGTCCCGCCGTCTTGAGCTGCCTTTCAAGGATGAAAATCAGTACTTGTTTTTAGAGAAGGGCTATGCAGGCGAGCTTCAGTTTGACAGGGAACTTCAGGACTTCCCAGACTCGTTCATCATTCTAAATGATCTCCTGCTGGAAATCAGCAATACCCACTTCCAAATCGATACCCTCCTTATCGCCGGCGGCACTCTTTTTGTCTTTGAAGTAAAAAACTACGAAGGTGACTATTGCATAGAAAACGAAAGATGGTACTCCCTTCCGTCCAAAACAGAAATAAAAAATCCCCTTCTTCAGCTGCAGAGATGCGAAACACTATTGCGGGGACTCCTAAAAGAACTCGGCTTTCATCTTCCCATCAAATCTCATTTGATATTTATCAACCCCGGATTTCAGCTTTATCAGGCTCCACTAAATATTCCCGCTGTATTTCCTTCACAGCTAAAACGATTCCTTGAAAAATTAAAAAACACTCCAAATGCGGCAAAATCCAGAAACGTGAAGCTGGCCGAGCAGTTAAATGCCCGCGCCCTGAAAGAGAATCCCTACATGCGAATTCCAGAATATAACTATACCCATTTGCGAAAAGGAATTCCGTGTGATTCGTGTTCTTCGTTCTTGACCCCCTTTACTCAAGGTTACTTAATGTGCGGGGAATGTGGTTTGAAAGAAAAGGCAGACACTGCGATACTGCGTTGTGTGAAAGAATTTAGGGTTCTGTTTCCAGATAGGAAAATTACTACAAATACGATAGTGGATTGGTGCGGTGGTGCGGGGTCTGGGAAGACTGTGCGGAGGATACTAAGTAAGAAATATATAATACAGGGACATGGAAAGTATTCTTATTATACTGAAAAGCAGGATTGAGGCATGAGGAGATCATGAAGCGAAAACAAGGAGCCAGAGAAGAAAAAGGTCGCCATAAAGGGTTCATGAGTCCGAAAACGAGTACCTAGAGAGAAAAAGGTTGCATTATCCACACACACGCCAAAAAAGGCACGGCCTCCCAGCCGTGCCTCCACACACTATCACTCAAAAGCCCGCTTCAGCCTCTCCAGCCCTTCCGCCAATACTTCATGCGGGCAGGCGATGTTCATTCGGACGAAGCCTTCCCCGCCCGGGCCGTATTTAGGTCCTGGTTCCAGGGCGAGTTTCCCTTTTTCCAGAAGACTTTGGCGCAGTTCGGCATCACTTAATCCTAATCCGCGGCAATCCAGCCATAGCAGATAGGTGCCATCCGGCTCTATCAGACGAATATCGGGAAGGTACTCACCAATAAACTCAGCTGCTGTTCGTTTATTTTCATTGAGATAATCCATCAGACTATTAAGCCATTCTTCGCCATGTCGATAGGCTGCTTCCATTCCGATGATTCCGAAGGCGGACAGCGTGAAAAATCCCTGCTTGTGCTGTTCTGCCTGGAAAGCCTTTCGCAGCTTCTTATTGCTAATAATGGCAGCTGAAGCTTGAATCCCTGCGAGGTTCCAGGTTTTTGTCGGAGCTATGCAGGTGACCGTAATGTCTGCAAATCGTGAATCCATTGAAGCAATAGGATAATGCTTATGGCCTTTATAAATTAAATCAGAATGGATCTCATCGGAAAGAATAAGGCAATCATATTTAACACAGAGATCCCCTATTTTCCTAAGTTCCTCTTCTGTCCACATGCGGCCTCCCGGATTGTGCGGATTGCAGAGCAGGAATAGCTTCACTCCCTCTTTCAATTTATCTTCAAAATCGGCAAAATCAATTTCGTACCGGCCGTTCTCGAGCTTCAGCTGAGAATTAACGACTTTGCGGCCATTCTGTTTAATCATTTCAAAGAAAGGAGTATATACGGGAGACTGGAGCATTACTTTCTCCTCTTTTTCCGTAAAAGCCTGGATCGCAGTTGCGATGGAGGGAACCACTCCCGTGCTGTATAAAATCCACTCATTATTGATTTTCCAGCCATGCCGCATGTAAAGCCACTGTCCGATAGAGTCTGCGGTTGAATCAGGAGCAAACGTATATCCGTAGACTCCATGAGCTATTCTGCCTTCTATTGCTTTCTTCACTTCCTCGGGTGGCTGAAAATCCATATCTGCTACCCACATCGGCAATACATCGGATCTGCCGAAAACCTCCCGGGTCCGATCCCACTTAACAGAAGCTGTATTTTCCCTGCTTATTTTTTGATGGAAATTAATATGATCCAACCCTGTCACCGCCTTTAGAATTCTTTTATGTACCCTGACTCTATGATATGATATTGATGCTAAAAATTAAAATATTGCGGCTTCATTCAGCCGAATAATAATCAGGTGATATAAATGCAAATGCAGCAAACGAATCTTTTACTTGTTTATACACTGGATCAGTGGGATCCGTTTGGAGTGGGCCCGGGCAATTATGACACTGAAATCGCAGATTCAATCCAGGCCGTCCATGATCTGGATGATCAGGTGGAATTAGCCAGGGCGATTCAATCCATATATGAATTTTCCTTTGAGGAAATCATTCCTTTGGAAAATTGCAAAGAAATCTCCGGGCGTCTTCTTGAAATCAAGAATAATGGCTTCTGCGCTATGTAAAGTGAAAAATGGCAGCTCTCCGTCCCGGGGGCTGCCATTTTTATCGCAGTCTAACGGGCAGTAAGACCCCCACTTCAAGACTCAGAGG
>NZ_BCUY01000132.1 GCF_001591465.1 Cytobacillus firmus NBRC 15306 | reverse complement strand
GCACCCTATTAGGGTGCTTATTGGCTCTCATTCTATATTATTTGTTGTTACGTCAATCTACGGGTGAGTCTTTTTAAAAGATGAGCCATTCCCTGAGTACCTGGGAATTCAGTCAGACGACTATCTGCCGATGATCCAGCAATTAAAAAAATCTTTGCCTGAAGGGTACAGTGAGAATATAAAAAATCGTGTACTGAGAGAGCACCCAAAATGGAAAGACTATGCATATGATTGGACATTTTTTGAGCTAAAAAGATATTTTGTGATGAATGCCATACTGAAAACGGTGCCTATGTTCAGCAGTAAAGCGGATGACATATGGCATGAAATGCTGATGTTTACCCGTGATTATGATCAGTTTTCCAAGAATTTCTTCGGTGAATATCTTCACCATTCCCCAAATATGAACAGCACTCCCATCCCGGGTGAAAGGGCCTTTTTTGACTGGGTGTACTTAACTCTTTTTAAGGCAGGCCATAATAGCAGCAGAATATGGGGAGGCTTTTTGCAAAATCCTATTAAAAAAGAAATACTTGATGATTTCAGGAGCATGAATGAGACTCAACTGCTAAATAAGTATTTCAGAACGGGAAATGATTGGCTTGATCTGAAAAAGAAGATTATAGAAAAACTGAAGTATGAAATTTCTGAATCAGAATCAATAAAGCTCGAGAAAAAGCCGCTGGAATTTACGAAGCCCGCATCTGTCAGCCAGTATTCCTATCTGCTGTTCCCCGCCGTGTATTTTTCGGTTTATGAACCTGATGGGTTCGAGGACAATATGAACGAACTGCTTCCCGAGGAGCTCGCAAAAGCCAATGCTGCTGGAATGGTTTACTGCTCCGGCTTCTCATGCAGCAGCAATGATCATGATTCTGGTGGAGGCCATGATTCAGGCGGATCCAGCTGTTCGAGCTGTGGAGGCGGATGCTCGAGCTAAAAAGCTTTCATTATCAATCTTCTCAAATTCCGGCATAAAATTTTCAATTATGGAACAATTTATAAATATGATAGGGGGATGCATGTATTGTTTGGTACAAAGTTAACTAATTACGCCCTGAAGCAAAAGCCAGAAGAAGAAGACGGCTTTAATGCCCGTTTTTTTTTTTTGAAAAAAGACTAAAGATTTGCTCTTTAGTCTTTGGACAATCTTTTATTGCATTCTTTGCTCCACCTGGCGGCATACCTCATCAGCCGACAGGCCGCTTGCTTCAATGACAGATGCCTTTGTAGAAACATCCTGCATACCCATTACATTTGAATCAACACCGCTCACAACACAGCATGAGCAGTTCTCAGCATCATGCGCCGACTTCAAGTCAACCACATCATATCCTTTTTGGCGAAGCGCTTCAGAAACATTTGTTAAGGATTGTTCAACAGCTACTCTTTTCGTCAATGTTAACACCTCCTCCGTTTGTTAGATTGGCTTTTGTTCTCCATTTTTATTCCATGGATAAAAATAGCCTTAACACGAAAGAGTAAGAAAGGAGGTGTTTAACTATGAGCAAACGCAAAAAAGACCCTTCAAAAGCTGGATTAAGCTCTCCAAACGTCGAAGGGCAAGGGACAACCAACATGGAAACAGGCAGCAGAACAGCTTCCTCTGCACGCCATAAAAAGAAAAAACAGGATTTTTGAAAAAGTTAAAAGCAGGAGGCTGATCCTCCTGCTTTTACTGTTTACTGATACATTTCAGCTACTTGTTTCTGTATGGCTGAGTCTTCTAAATACTCATCATACGTCATTTGCTTATCGACAATGCCAGCCGGTGTAATTTCAATAATGCGGTTGGCAATGGTCTGAATGAACTGATGGTCATGTGATGCAAAAATTAAAGAGCCTTTGAAATTGATCAGACCATTATTCAATGCCGTAATGGATTCCAAATCAAGGTGGTTGGTCGGCTCATCAAGGAGAAGCACATTTGCACCGCTAAGCATCATTTTAGATAGCATGCAGCGGACTTTTTCTCCACCGGAAAGCACGCTTGCTTTCTTTAGAACCTCTTCACCAGAGAACAGCATTCTTCCAAGGAAACCTCTCAGGAAGCTTTCACTGTCATCTGCAGGTGAGAATTGGCGCAGCCAGTCTACTAGGTTTAAATCAGAGTTATCGAAGAACTCAGAGTTATCATTAGGGAAATAGGACTGAGAGGTTGTAACACCCCACTTATACGTTCCTTCATCCGGCTCCATTTCACCAGTCAATATTTTAAACAGGGTAGTTTTCGCCAATTCGTTCGTGCCGACTAACGCAATTTTATCATCTTTGTTCATGATGAAGCTGACATTGTTCAGAACTTTAACACCATCTATTGTTTTGCTGAGGCCGTCTACCCGGAGCAAATCATTTCCGATTTCACGGTCAGGTGAAAATCCTACATACGGATATTTTCTTGAGGATGGTCTAATGTCATCCAAAGAAATCTTATCAAGAAGCTTTTTACGCGAAGTTGCCTGCTTGGATTTTGATGCGTTTGCACTAAAGCGGGCAATAAAGCTTTGCAGTTCCTTGATTTTTTCTTCCTTTTTCTTATTGGCATCCTGAGCCATCCTTTGTGCAAGCTGGCTTGATTCATACCAGAAGTCATAGTTCCCAACGTAAATCTGGATCTTTCCAAAGTCAAGATCGGCAATATGCGTACATACTTTGTTTAAGAAATGACGGTCATGGGATACGACAATAACAGTATTTTCAAAGTTGATCAGGAATTCCTCAAGCCATTCAATTGCTTTGATATCCAAGTGGTTTGTCGGCTCATCCAGTAAAAGAACATCCGGCTTGCCAAAAAGCGCCTGCGCAAGCAAAACTTTCACTTTTTCAGAACCGGAAAGGTCAGCCATTTTTTTGTCGTAAAGCTCTTCTCCGATTCCAAGTCCCTTCAGCAAAATAGCTGCTTCAGATTCTGCTTCCCATCCATTTAATTCAGCAAATTCACCTTCTAGTTCAGCAGCCTTCATCCCATCTTCATCCGTGAAATCAGCCTTCATATAAATAGCATCTTTTTCCTGCATCACTTCATAAAGACGGGCATGGCCCATGATGACTACTTTTAATACTTCAAATTCTTCGTACTCAAAATGGTTCTGCTTCAGGACAGCCAGGCGTTCTCCTGGACCTAAATGAACACTTCCGGATTGTGCCTCAATTTCACCTGATAAAATTTTAAGAAAAGTTGATTTACCTGCACCATTTGCTCCAATCAAACCATAGCAATTGCCAGGTGTGAATTTAATATTAACATCTTCGAATAGTTTGCGGTCGCCGTATCGAAGACCTACATTACTGACAGTTATCATATTATTTTTATTCCTCCAAATACATAATCCTTAAAATTATACCACTTTCAGCTCGTAATCGCGAATCCTTCTTTTTATCAAGCAGCGACTTCAATAAAAATTTAGAGAATTAACAGGAAGCAGGCGGAAAAAGTCGAATACATAAAGATTATAAAAGAATGAGAGGAAGTGCGATATTAATGGAATCTCTTTTAAAAGAAGATGTGAGGTTAAAACCTTTCCGATTCACAATTGAAAGGGGAAAAATCAGGGAATTTGCTATGGCAATTGGAGACAGTAATCCTATTTATTACGATGCCGGCACTGCAAGAAAAGAGGGGTACCGGGACATCCCCATTCCTCCTACATTTCCAACAGCTATCGAGATGTGGGGAGGCTTGGACTTCGAAACCCTAATCAAGCTATTCGGCCTTGACCCGCTCAAGGTTCTTCACGGCGGTCAGGAATACCGCTATTTTGGAGAAATATGTGCCGGCGATACAGTAACTTGCGACACTAAATTAATTTCTTCTTTTGAAAAGAGGAATCTGCGGTTTATTACAATAGGTATTCATTACAAAAACAGTGATGGAAAAGATGTTCTTTATTCAGAATCCACCATTATTGAAAGAGGGGGAAGCAAAAATGAGTGAGCTGAAAATGATTCAAAAACCCGGGATCACCCATACACAGCTGGTCAAGTATGCCGGTGCATCAGGTGATTTCAATCCGATTCATACAGTAGTCCCTGTTGGAGAAAAAGCCGGATTGGACGGAGTGATCGCCCATGGGATGCTCATAATGGGAATGGCAGGTGAAGCACTCGCTGAGTGGTTTCCAAGAAAGGACCTGAGAAAGTTCAAAGTGCGCTTCAGCAAAATGACACGCCCCGGCGAGAAGCTGACAATAGAAGGGAGAGCGACAGGAGAGAAATGGGAAGATGACGAAAAAAGGCTGACGGGGGAAGTATCAGTAAAAAATGAAGCTGGTGAGCAAAAGCTTTCCGGCCGGTTCGAAGTAAAAATTTAATAAAAAGGGAAGGAATGTTTATGGAAGGCAATATTGGGGTCCAGCACCAGCCAAAATCAAAGTGGAAGAAATACTCGCTTTGGAGCATTACTATGATATTAGTGTTATTGGCTGCAGCCTTTTTCATTATGTATGGTTTTTTGTCCCGCTCTCTGCCAAAAACAGATGGGGAAATCATAATAGGTTCCATCTCTAAGGAAGTAATGGTCAATCGCGATGACAGCGGAGTCCCGCACATACTTGCTGGCAATGAACGGGACCTTTTTATTGCACAGGGCTATGCACAGGCTCAGGACCGCCTCTTTCAGATGGATTTAAGCAGGCGTCAGGCATCGGGAAGATTGAGTGAAGTAATCGGAGAGGCTACGGTTGAAAATGATAAATATTTTAGGACACTTGGACTGAGAAGGGCAGCAGAAGCATCCCATGAAGCATATTCCCCGGAAGCAATTTAAATATTGAAGAAAGCTTTGCGTCTGTAATTACGCCTCCAGAATTCAACGGAAGCAATAACTGGGTGGCAGCCGGCAGTAAAACGGCATCCGGAAAGCCTATTTTGGCAGATGACCCTCATTTATCACTCAGCACACCTTCCATCTGGTATCAAATGCATCTGGAGTCCCCTGAAATGAACGTCAGCGGTGTCATTTTTGCCGGCATACCAGGCATCATACTCGGTCACAATGAAAATATTGCATGGGGAGTAACCAATACAGGACCAGATGTTCAGGATTTGTATATCGAAAAAAGGAATCCTGCCAAAGAAAACGAGTTTCTATTCGATCATAAGTGGGAAAAGGCAGAAGTAATAGAAGAACCAATTAAGGTAAAAGGCAAAGAGCCAATTAGCTATAAAATAACGATTACACGCCACGGACCTGTGATATCGGAATTTGCTGGAGACAGCGGCAAGGATACCGTTCTTTCCTTACAATGGACAGCGCTTCAGCCTTCAAAAGAGCTGGAAGCCATTCTAAAAATGAATAAATCATCAGACTGGAATCAGTTTGAACAAGCACTGGGGTTATTTCATACACCTGCCCAAAACTTTGTATTTGCTTCTCCGGATGGAACTATTGCTTATAAAGCAAATGGTAAAGTCCCAATCAGAAAGAAAGGAGATGGACTGCTGCCAGTGCCCGGCTGGTCGGATGAATAATACCCATTTTCCTGTCTCAAATCAGAGACCCATCTTCCAATCTTGAAAAGGAAGCTTTATCGATCCTGAGTAAATGGGATTATATTGACAGCAAGGATGAGGCAGCCCCTCTTATTTTCAATCTTTGGATGAAAAGCATATCCGATGTTCTTTTTGAAGATCAGATATCACCCGAAATGAGGAAGCTCTTCAAAGGGCAAAAGCAGGCAGTGGATGAATTATTGAGAAATGCAGCAAATGGCCGGGAAAGCATCTGGATTGAAGAAAAGGGCGGATTGCCGAAAGTCCTTTCCCAATCATTGAGTAGAGCGGTCAAGAAAGCCGAAAATCTTCAAGGGGGCAGCCCGTCTAAGTGGAAATGGGGTAACTATCATCAATTAGCTTTTTCACATCCGCTTTCAAGTGTAAAACCTTTAAACTATTTGTTTAATAGAGAGGGCCGGATTCCTGTTGGCGGCAGCTCAGTCACTGTCCAGGCGGCAGCTAACAAAGAGGATGGCACTGTGAATCATGGAGGCTCATGGAGATTTGTGATAGATACACAGAACATGAATACTGCCTTCCATCTGGTTGGACCAGGGCAATCCGGACATCCACTAAGCCAGTGGTACCATGATCTGATGGACGACTGGGCAGAAGGGAACTATCATAAAACAGCCCTCACTGCAGAGAAAACCAGGCAAACACTTTTATTAAAACCTTGAAAAAACATACAAATATCATAAAATGTTTCTTTTTGTTCATAGTTTTTTCATAAATTTCATGTACAATATTAATCATACAGGCAGGGAAAAAGGAGTTTTTTAGATGGCTAAAAAACAGCTGGTTGATTTAGTAAACCGATTAAAGAAGTCCGGTATTAAGGTAAGCTTTTCAAAGCCAAGATCAAAAACTTTAATACTCATTAACCAAAACAAAAATTTATCTTCTTCTGCGAATTAGGTTAAAAAAATGGCGGATCCTAAAATCTGCCATTTTTTTATTATATTTGCTTC